>JASFIT010000425.1:0-4028 GCA_050122535.1 Desulfobacteraceae bacterium
TTGTCCATCAGTGATAGACAATTCCCTTTCAATCAAGGAATCTGCCTGGGAGCTATCCCATGAAGCTTTCAAAGAGCTTAAAAGATGATTCCGCCTCTGTAGCACATCGGATCTATGAAAAAATCCGCATGGCCATCCTCACGGGTGAAATTCCGGCTGGAGAGAGGCTCGTTGAATTAGACCTGGCTGCCAAAATGAGCAGCAGCAGGACCCCTGTGAGAGAGGCTCTACAAAAAATCGCCGCTGAAGGACTCATCTACTCTATCCCCAGGGCCGGCTACATCGTTGGCAAGATGTCCGAATCGGAGATACAGGATATTTTCGAGGCCCGACTTGCTGTTGAACAGGCAGCAGCCAAATTGGCATTGGAGCGTATTACGCCGGAAGAACTGGGAGAACTGGAAACCAGTCTGAAGAATAGTAAAGAGAGTGTCAAAAGAGGCGTGAAGGATCAAATGATCGGTTTCGATACAGAGTTTCATGAAATTCTTTGTGGTGCCAGTCGAAACCAACGATTAATCCAATTCGGCCAGATGCTCAGAGATCACCTGTTGAAATACCGGATATTTGGACTGCGCGTTCCCGAAATGGCAAAGGATGCTGTGGGAGAACACGCTGAAATATTCAAAGCACTTCAATTAAAGGATCCGGAAGAATTAGAGAAGTCAGTCTCCAAGCATCTGGAAAATTCAAAGCAAAATATACTCATCTTATTGAGAAACAAATCCATGATCCATTGAAGAAACATGGTTAATCCGTTTCTTATGAACCTGGGGTATCATTACCCCCCACCAATGGGAATTAAGTTAATTTGGACTGAATCACCATTCTTTAGGGAGGTGTCTAATTTATTAGGATAAAACCAAATATCCTTGTCATTAAGAAGAATCTCAAAATATGTTTCCAGTTTGCGGGAATCAGGATCAAGAAGGGCAAAATCCTTCTGCTGCCCCAAATAGCGCAAAAAACCACCTATGGTGCTTATGCCCGGTGGCAGGGTCATTTCTCCTGACTCTAAAGCGGAAAAAGAGACATTCGTTTTTAGTTTGATTTTTAATGG
The DNA here is from genome assembly GCA_050122535.1 of Desulfobacteraceae bacterium. Taxonomy (GTDB): domain Bacteria; phylum Desulfobacterota; class DSM-4660; order Desulfatiglandales; family HGW-15; genus JASFEQ01. The sequence continues at coordinate 1,061 of JASFIT010000425.1, forward strand.
CATAAAGATTTTCTTAATAATTTGTTCAGCTACGAGCCTGTTGGTCTCTATTAGAACCGGACGTTGTAATCCTGTTTACGCTCTTCCTAATTGGCTCCCGTTATCTGATGTGTTTGACACCATGTTTTATCGAAATCTTATGGGAAACCACGTTCAAATTTCAACTAAAAATAAGACACAATCAAAGGACCGAACAAAGGACTTGGTATTTTGATCTGGTATGGATAGAAAGATTGTATGATTATCCGGCCAGTTTTTTGCCATGCAGACTGTCCCACAGAAACAAAAGAAACCCTCATTCTAAATAAAATTTACGTACGACCGAGCAGTGGCTTGCGGGGCTCTTGTGATTATCCTTAATATCACTATCCGCAGAGCAGAAAAGATGATGGAGGTGCGGGATGAAGAGAACAGTGGAACTCAAGGTCAATGGTGAGCTTTGGGAGATAGATGTTGGGCCCCATAGGACCCTTTTGGAGGTTTTACGTGAGGATCTGGCCCTTACGGGTTCAAAGGAAAGTTGCGGGTTAGGGGTCTGCGGAGCATGTACAGTGATCATTGACGGTGCGCCCACGCTTTCTTGCCTGACCCTGGCTGTCGAGGCGCAGAACAGAGAAATCCAGACCATTGAAGGTCTAAGCAAAGGAGGCCAGCCAGACCCTGTCCAGCTGGCTTTCGTAGATCAGGGGGCCATTCAATGCGGATTCTGCACCCCGGGTGCGATCATGTCATCCAAGGCCTTGTTGGGGAAAAATCCTAACCCCTCTCGCGAAGAGATTATGGATGCCTTATCCGGAAATCTATGCCGCTGTACTGGGTATAAAAAGATCATAGAAGCCGTCGAGTCCCTGGTACATGATTGAAAGGGTTTTTATCCGGGAATCTTTTTTTGGAGGCCATTCGCAATGAGCACCAAAAGCTATTCGGTAATAGGAAAGCGTCAACCCATGATAGACGGAATAGCCAAGGCATCAGGTGACGCCAAATACACGGCAGATCTCGAATTGCCTGGCATGTTAATGGGCAAAATGTTGAGGAGTCCCTATCCCCATGCCAGGGTATTGAATGTGGATGCGGGCAAGGCCATGGCCCTGAGAGGGGTGAAGTCTGTGGTCACGGGGACCCACATCCCTGGCAAGAAATACGGGTTCTTTAGAAGCCGTCGAGATGAAACCGGCATTACCTCTATAGCCCGCTACATTGGAGACCCGGTCGCTGCGGTGGCGGCCGTGGACGAGGAAACGGCTTTAGAGGCACTGGATTTGATAAGGGTGGATTACGAGGAATTGCCTGCTGTGTTCGATCCTGAAGAGGCCATGAAGGAAGGGGCCCCATTAATTCATGATGAATATGAAAAAAACATTGTGGCCTACCGGGGATTCGACTTTGGTGACGTTGAGAAGGGTTTTAAGGAGAGCGACCATGTGCGCGAGGATCGCTTTTATAGTCAAGGCATTAGTCACGGGAATACAGAACCCAGGGCAAGTCTGGCGCAATATGATACATCTGGGAAGCTTACCATATGGAGTTCAACCCAGTCTCCTTCTTATGTACGTAGAGACCTCTCCCTGGTTTTGAACATTCCTGAAAGTAAAATCCATGTGATCAAACCCCATGTGGGCTGTGGTTTTGGCGGAAAAGTGGACACGTGCAGCCACCAGGTTGCTACCTCTCTTTTGGCAATGCATACAGGCAGGCCCGTTAAAATCTGCCTGACCCGGGAGGAGGAGATTTCTTTCACCCGCCTCCGTGTTCCCATGGTCGTTCATGTGAAGACTGGCGTCAAAAAAGACGGCTCCATCCTGGCTCAATACGTAAAGTGTATAGCGGACGGAGGCGCCTATGCGAGCACGAGTGTGCTCTTGATGTACAATTCAGGACTCACCTGTTTGATCCCCTACCGCATCCCCAACTTTAAGTATGATGGCTACATGAGTTACACCAATAAGGCGGTCACCGGTGCCATGCGGGGTCACGGGGCCAATCAGCCACGTTTTGCCATCGAATCCCAGCTGGATATGATTGCCGAAGACCTGAATTTAGATCCTGCCGAGCTCAGGTTGAAAAATGCCACACAAGCTGGAGATACATCTATCAGTGGACTGATTTTCAATAGTTGTGAGCTTTCAAAGGCCATTAAGGAGAGCACCAAGCATGCGGGTTGGCGTAAAAAGCGGGATCAAAAAGGGGCCAAACGGGGTATGGGCCTTGCCTGCGGTGGATTTGTCTCCGGTGCCCGCATAGGGGGTCTTACTGCGTCAGGCTCCTTCGTACAGGTGAACGACGACGGCGGGGTCACTGTTTTGACCGGCTCCTCGGACCTTGGCCAGGGATCCAGGACAGTGGTGGCTATGGTAGCAGCCGAGGAATTGGGGCTTTCTCCATCGGACATAACGGTTCTTTCAGGCGACACAGAAGTCACGCCCACAGATCCAGGCACCTTCTCCAGCCGCGTGACCTTTTATGCCGGAAATGCCACGATGATTGCGGCCCGAGACGTAAAATCCCAGCTTGCACAGGTGGCCGCAGAGATTATGGAGGCCAATGCGGAAGACATCGTTTTCCAGGACAAGAAGGTCTTTGTCAAGGGAAGTCCAGAACCTTTTATCCCCTTTGGGGAACTGGCAACAAGGGCACGGGGCCTGGGGCCTGGCAGCTTGATTATCGGCAAGGGATCTTGGGCACCGACAAACACCCAATTCCCAGATCGAAAGACCAGATATGGGAATGTTTCCGGGGCCTATAGTTTTGCCTGCCAGGTGGCAGAGGTGGAGGTAGACCCAGAGACGGGTCAGGTCAGGGTGCTCAAGATTACCATAGGGGATGACTGCGGCCAGGTCATTAATCTGTCCGCAGCGGAGGGACAGGCCGAAGGGTCTGCAGCTATGGGTCTAGGACATGCTCTGCTTGAGAATATTATTTTCGGGGACAATGGGCAAATCATGAATCCCTCCTTCCTGGAATATAG
>JASFIT010000426.1:0-3981 GCA_050122535.1 Desulfobacteraceae bacterium
AGCGGTTTCCTGAAGCCATGCTCAGTGCCCCTATTTTGAATCCTTCCTCTTTTAAACCCTACACCTTCTTCTTGGAAAAACTTGAAAACCAATACTACACGGGGCTTCAGGTCGCGAGAGACCCAGGTGTTTCCCTGGTTTGGTTGGGCTGTTTTGTCATGGTGGGAGGCTTTTTTGTCACCTTCTTTACATCCCATAGAAAGGTCTGGGTGCGTGTCTCAAAGTCCGGAAGCAAGACACGCATAAGCGTGGCAGGGAGAGCAAATAAAAATCCGGTTGGAATGGAAAGGGAACTGGAACAGGTCACCAGCAAGCTTCAAAATCTATTCATTGGAAAAGGGAAAAACGCATGATAAACGCCGTGATTCTGAACTACGTTACCTTTGTCTATTTTGCCTCTTTCATGCTCTATCTCCTCATGATGGTCATGGGGAAGGAGGTCTTTGGGCGCTTGGCGACTGTCGTTACTTCACTCAACCTACTGGCTCATACCGCCGCTATTATCCTCCGGTGGGTCGAATCCTACCGGTTGGGTATTGGTCATGCGCCGTTGTCCAACCTCTATGAGTCATTGATCTTCTTCGCATGGACCCTGGTTTTGCTATACCTGCTTATAGAGTGGCGGACCAGAAACAAGAGCATAGGGGCCTTTGCTACGCCATTGGCGTTTCTCATTATGGCATATGCCTCATTTACCAATGTAAACAGCCATATTCAACCTCTGGTTCCGGCTCTAAAGAGCAACTGGCTCATTGCTCATGTGATCACATGTTTCGTTGGCTATGCGGCCTTTGGAATCGCCTTTGGATTGAGCATCATGTATCTCCTGAAACGATTCGAAAAGGCGAATGATGAGCGCCGCTTTTTGAAACTTATACCCGGCTCAGCCATTCTGGATGAATTGAGTTACCAGATGATCGCCATTGGGTTCATATTGCTGACCCTGGGCATCATTACAGGAGCCGTCTGGGCCCATTCTGCTTGGGGACGCTATTGGGGATGGGATCCAAAAGAGACCTGGTCCCTTATCACATGGCTTGTCTATGCTGCCCTGCTTCACTCCCGGATGATTCGGGGTTGGCGAGGTAAGAAGCTGGCCATATTCTCTATCGTTGGTTTTGGTTGCGTCATTTTCACATATTTGGGGGTTAACCTCGTCCTGTCCGGCCTCCACAGTTACGCCCAGTCCTAAATACGAAGGGCTCGTTAGGGGTTAGCCGTGTTCTAAGCCTCACCAGTCTACCTCTCCCCGTCTCCTGATGAGGGGCCCAAATCCACCGTCAATTTTTGGGTATCAATGTTGGAATCACAAGGTTATGCACTATTCCTGATCACCAGCAAGGTATTAGATGCAAGGCGCCGAGGAGCGATGACTGAGGCGTATGGAGCAATACGCCGCAAGGAGGAGCGATCGATGGCAACGCCGCAGATGATGCCTTGATGGTGGATCATGGAGGGAGATCCCGCCTTGACACCAACCCCTCCCTTTCCATACACTCCCCACACCGAAGGCAATCTAACGCTTAAGAGGTCCCCATGGAAATCAAATTTTCTTTTGAGGAGTTGGAGATTCAAAACGCCGTCAGAAAGTTTGTGAGGAATGATCTCTTGCCCATCGCCTTAGAGGTGGATGAGAAAGGCGTTCTCCCTGATCCTGCGAAGGAGAAATTCCTTTCCATGGGCCTACTCAAATCCGCCTTTCCAGTGGATTATGGCGGCGCGGGTGGCTCATTTACGGGCTTCATCATAGCCTTGAAAGAGATCTCCTACGCCTCCCTGATTCCTTCTTGGATGCTCTTTGAAAATTTTATGCTCGCATTTCCCCTGCTTGAGTATGGCCCTGAATTTCTTAGGACCACCTATCTTGAAAGACTTGTTTCCATGGATACGACAGGCGCACTCGCCTTCACAGAACCGGATACGGGATCTGACCCTGACCAATTAAGGACGGTGGCCAAACCGGTGGATGGGGGCTGGATTATAAACGGAGGCAAACGCTTCATTACCCACTCGGGAACCTGCGACCAAATGATCCTCTTTGCGAGAACGGGCAACGATGTAACCGCCTTTTTGGTGGAGTCCAAGAATGAGGGATACAGGGTAGGAAAAAGGGAATCTTTTATTCAAGCCTTCTTTATAGACAATGGGGAACTCTACCTTGAAGACTATTTTGCCCATGATAAACATGTCATTGGCCAAGTGGGTCAGGGTTTTGAAATTCTTCTAAAAACGGAAGCCATTGGCAAAATAGCATTCTGCTCTCTTTTTGTTGGTTTGGCTGAGAGAGCCATGGATCTTGCCATCAATTACGCCAATACCAGGAGCCACAGGGACAAACCCATTGGGGAGAAATTTCAAATGACACAATTCAAACTCGCCAGGATGATGACCAAGCTGGAGACGATGAACGCCTATCTCTACCAGGCCTGCTCAAAGGTGGATCGTGGAGAAGATATTTTTGTGGATGCCGCTGTATTGAAGCTGGTTGTCGGGGACCAGATAAAAGAGATTACAGCAGATGCCATGGAAATACACGGTGCCTATGGATTGAGCGAGGAGTACCCTATCGGGAATCTCTATAGAACGGCCATCGGTGCGCAGGCGATCATGGGGAGCCTCGACCTCCAGCGGGTCATCATTGCCAAGAGTCTTCTCGGCAAAGGGCGATACATGTGAAAGGCAGAAACAGGATATGCAATAGACCAGACAAGAGAGTAGGATATGAACCATTCAGATCTTGTTAAAGAACGCCTGGAACTCTTTTAAGACACCGACCTTTGTATCGAGGGTTACATCTTTTTCAAATATAAATTCCAGCAAGAATATCATTTTATAATCCACCGCTGAAGTCTCGTATTTCTGCAAGGAGGTCACCATGACATCCTTCAGTTTCCCATAATCCTCTCTGTCGAAGAGGCCGGTTTTTCTCAAGATGAGATTGAGCGCTTCCTTGGCATCATCAGCATTCTCCAATACGACCTCAATCCCGTCCAGTTTCTTCACAGCCTTAATAATCTTCTCACTCTCAACTTTAATTTTCATTTCCTGGCTCCATCATAAAATGGTTAATTGCTTGAATTTTGGCAGCAGCTTGGGAGACCTTTTCTCATATAAAATCGGCAACTTACCGCATGTGTCAGCTTCTCTCGGTCTATCCAGCATAGCATACGTGTGTCCAAGGCGTCCAGATTAAGTATAAACACTGCATGCGTTTGAGTCGACCCTGTTTTTGAGCCTTCTTCTATTACCTGAAGACAAGATTTGGGTAACGTTCAGAAATATTGGCGCAGTCTCTCTGGATGCCAGAAGCGGCAGGGAGGTTATATGCACGGGAATTCTATGGGTCCCAGAAGTTCTTTACATAATGAAGACGCAGACGAGAGGTCATTGCGAGCCCTTCGAGTTCCTCAGGGTAGACTCCGCGAAGCAATCTCGCATTATTTATGCTCATGTTCTTATTGGCCTCCAAAAGATTGCTTCGTCGCCCTCGGCCTGCCTGCCATCGCGAGCCTGTGCTCGCTCAGGCGAGGCGGGCGGGCTCCTCGCAATGACTTCAAGGATCCCTCTATTCTTGTTTTTGATCTAAAATTCTCATGAGAATTGGGAGTTCTTTGTATCTATTTGATATTTGTTCGAATATTGCTAATATCCTCAAAAAATGGAGTAAACGAGGCAATCCGATGACCAATGCGTCCCGAAGAATGGGTACCTGCTCTGGGCCGCCTCGAGCGGCTTGAGCTACCTGAGGAGGGGGGGAGATGCCTCTCAGATGGGGACGCGGGGTAAAAGTGATCCTGACTGTGGCCGGAGGATGAGCTTGAAGGCGGGTTGGGTTTTGGCAGGATCTCCCCTTTACAAAAAAGAATTTTTTGTTAAATTATATCGGATTGTCCATTTCCTCCATGCATTTCCTCCATGCATTGATACATAGGTCTATCCGTAATGCCCATATATGAATATCAAGCTGTGAACGATGGCCGT
>JASFIT010000427.1:0-3945 GCA_050122535.1 Desulfobacteraceae bacterium
TGGCGGTAAAGTCGCCCACTTCCCCCTCCACCGAGATCAGTTCCGCTTTGGTGATGATTTCTACGTTTGGAGACCGACCGGCCTCAACCAACTTGGGTGCCAGGATTCAGATGGCACAGTCGTTGGTAGGGAAGGTCTTATCCAGTTGAGCCATCACCCCACCGACAGCGCCTGCCTTTTCGATCAGGTACACATAGTAACCCGATGCCGACAAGTCCAGGGATGCCTGAATACCGGCAATCCCTCCGCCCACAACCATCACGGATCCAGTTTTGTCTTCTTTCATCTCTATAATTCCCGTCTCATGGCCATATCGTAGAGGACTCTTTCCTTCTTCTCATGAATGCCCAAGGCCTCTCGCCCCTTATCGATGCGCCGGATCATTTTCTCTGCCATTTTTACCGGATCTTCTTCCACATCCCACAATCCGCCATATAGCTCTTCTATATCCTTAAACAGAAAATTGGTCGCGTCCTTGCTCCCTGAGGTGGGAAAGGTCCTGCCGAATACCACATAGACGCCACTGGACACAAAATAATGGCCAATGGCCACGGCCTTTTCACTCATCCACTCCGGTGCACAGCCAGCGGCAGGTATCTGGTAGATATCATCTCCCAGACCCCCTTCCCTGACAATCTCTGCTGCTGCTATGAGGAGACGGCTGTTGTCCACACAGGAGCCCATATGCAGGACAGGAGGCATGCCCACGGTCTCGCACACCTCTCTCAGGCCAGGACCGGCCCATTCTGCGGCCTCCGGTCTCAATAGCCCCTCACGGCCGCAGGCCGTTGCCACGCATCCGGTCACCAGCACCAGAACGTCGTTGGCGATAAGTTCCTTGGCCACCGTGGTGTTCAGCCATCCCGACTCGGCACGGCAGCTGTCGCACCCCACAACCGCACCCACGCCCCGGATGCGGCCGTTGATAATATTGTCATTCAGGGGCCGGTATGAGGCCCGGAAGGCTCCGCCCAACATATGCTTGATGGTCTCGTGGCTAAACCCGGCAACCACGTCCATCTTGCGGTCAGGAATCCTCACATTCTGCCTTTTCTTAAACCTGTCGATGGCACGGCGGGTGACATCTCTTGCGATCTCAAGGGCACGCTCATGGTGGAACTCCATATGGGTGGCTCCTTCGATCTTGGCGCGGGGAGAGGTGGTGATCAGGTCCGTATGAAAACATTTGGCCACGTTTGCGATGCCCTGCATAATGCACTGCACATCCACCACCATCGACTCCACCGCACCTGTGGCAAGGACCACCTCCTGTTGGGTGAAACTGCCCGCAATGGGAACGCCGCGGCGCATCAAGACCTCGTTTCCGGAACAGCAAACCCCGGCCAGATTGATCCCTTTTGCCCCCACTTCCTGGGCTGCCTTCACTATCTCCGGTTCCTGGGAAACAATGGCCATGGCCTCGGGCACCTGGGGCTCATGTCCATGGATCACAATGTTCACATGATCCTCGGAAAGGGCGCCCAGATTGACCACGGTTCTGATGGCCACGGGTGTGCCAAACAGGATATCCTGTAGCTCCGTCGCCATCATCGAGGCCCCCCAGCCATCGGCCAGTGCACAGCGCGTTGACTGCAGGAATATACTCTTATACTCCTGATCCGTCCCCATATGGGTACGATGCATCAGTTCTACCACCTCCCGGTCAACCCCCCGGGGCACCACGCCGGTCTTCCTCCACACCTCCTGCAGCTTTTCAGGGGCCCGGGTGCTCATCACCAGGGCGCCTTCCTGCCTACCGAATTCACCGAGCACCTTTTCTCCCAATTCAATGGCAATATCTGTCTTGCTGCGACCATCTATTTTCAGGTTGAAAAGATTGGCCATCATATGGAGCTTTCTCTCGTCCTTGATCTCAAAGGGGGTCTCTCCCTTGGCCGTGGCCAGAAACGTCAGGGCCGTCTCACGCCCATGGTCCATGTGGGCCGAAGAGCCCGATGCAACCATCCTGGCGAAATTGCGGGCCGCAACCGTGGACGGCGTTGCCCCGCAGATACCAATGGATTCGGGCACATCATCAATCATCATGCACGGACCAAATGAGCAGTTCCGACAACAGGTACCGCCCTGGCCAAACAGACAGGAATGAATGGCACGATCCTCTAAACGCTGCACATAGGTCTTTACGCCATCCTTTTCCGCTTCTTTTAAGACATTCATACTTCCTTCACAAAAAATACCCTCGCAATGGGGCTGCTTTGTGAAAGGAATTACTTTCCTTGCCATTATGTTTTTCCTCCTGTTTATATGGTGATTTGCGATTCCAAAATGAGAATATGGAAAGGGTCTTCCAGCCAGACTCCAGTCTGAATATGCTTCCTGTTTGTGAAGTCTTTCACATTAAATGACCAAAAATACCTTGTCAAGGGCTTTTTTTGCAAAAAATTATGATATCACCTCCGTCCAATATTGGGTTAAAGTTGGCTTTCTTGTTGTGTAACTGTCTAGTTTAACCATATTATTTTGGCATTGAGGGCCTAGACCCAAAGGCCCTCACTCTAATTTAAACATCAGCGAAGGTCCTATCAATTCACGTTTCTTCCCCGCCTGCCTCGCCCGTCCGCCTCGCCTGCTCGGCTGGAGGGCGGGCCTGCGCGAGAGCACCCGTCCTCCGCAGTAGTCTGCTACGGAGGATGGAATGGCGGGCAGGCATGTGCGAGGCAGAAACACAGGCCTCAAATAAGTGCTTTATTCTTAGCAAGTTGCAGAAATTCCGAGACGTCTAATGATTAAGAACCTTCTCGAAAATTCCATAGGCCGCGTTCAGTGCCCTGCTCTCGGCGCCAAGTTCTACGGTGGGTCTGCCTTGGAGATCAAAATCCCGCACCTTAACATCTTCGGGCACGATCCCGATTATTGGCAAAGGATGCCCCTCAAGTGCCTCTCTGAGGCCCTCCACCTGTTCGTCTCTCGCCTGATTGATAATCAAAACACTCCGGCCGATATTTAATTTAAGTTCCTGGGTCAAATCCGAGATCCTGGCGGCAGATTGGATACCCCTGCGGCTCGTATCGGACACAATGAGAAGCAAGTCAATATTGTTGGTTGTTAATCTGCTGATATGCTCCATTCCTGCCTCATTATCAATAACCACATAGGCATAGTTGTCAATCAACCTGTCCAAATACTGGGTGAGTAACGTGTTGGCGGCACAATAGCAACCTGCCCCTTCTGGCCTTCCCATAACGATCAAATCAAAGCCATTTGCCTCAACCACGGCCTGCTCCAGCTTCATCTCCATGAACACGTCTTTCGTCATTCCGGCTGCCACGCCCCCCTTCATCTCCTCCCTGGCCTCCCCGAGGGTCTCCTCCACCTCCAGTCCGAGGACCTCATTGAGATTGGCATTTGAATCTGCATCCACACCGAGGACGGGCGTTTTTCCCTGTTCTACTAGGTACTTAATGAGCATCCCCGCTATGGTGGTTTTCCCTGTTCCCCCTTTACCAGCAAGGCCAATTGCGTAGGGCATTGTCGCCTCCTTATCCGGATATTTTTGGTTGATATTCCAATAAAAGTTTTTTAAAGTGAGGGCGCCTATAAATACCTTATAAGTTCCATTTTTATCATGTCAAAAAAAAAAGACATATGGGAGCAAATCACCAAAAGTTTGGAATCTCAACTATCCCAATCAGAGCTTAACACATGGTTCTCCCAAGCAACGCTCAGGAAATCCAATCCCGACTTAGCCATCATCGGAGTCCCCAATAAATTTATTGCGAAATGGTTACGAGAAAAATATTACATCCAGATAAAAAATGCCTTCGAAGCCACCCTCAACCGATCTCCCCGGTTACACTTCATTTACGATCAGCCCGCTGACACCGTTAAATCCGCTGAGGCGGAACCCCCCCTGAAAAAGGAAGTCTATTCTGAACATCACTTGGATCCCTCCATGACTTTTGATCGGCTTCACATGGGAGAATG
>JASFIT010000428.1:0-3939 GCA_050122535.1 Desulfobacteraceae bacterium
TGGTGTTCTCCAGCGTCCCCTGTAAAACCAGAAAGCAATAATAAGCCCCTTCATGATGCTAGTGCCTGAAATGGCCCACCAGACGCCGCTAATACCAAGCCCAGCAGTTCCGGCCAGAAAATAGGCTGCTGGGATTCGAGCAATATTTAAAGGCGTAAAGATCGCCATAGGGGGCACGGTGTCTCCTGCACCTGAAAAGGCCCCGGCAAGCACAACCTCAATGCCCATAAAGACCTGGCTTATGGCTAGGATTTTCAAGTACGTGGCGCTTGCACCGATGGTTTCTGGGTCTGGCGTAAAGACGGCACCGATCTGATGAGATAAAAAATAGAAAAACACAGAATAGACAAACAGGATGGCCACCACGACGCCAGTGGCGATCCATCCTGCACGCTCGGCCCTGTCTGGCTTTTGTGCCCCCAGGTTCTGTCCCAGACAGGTGGCCGTCGCAATGGAAAAGCCCAAGGCCAGAAAGAAGCTCACCCCTTCAACCGTGTGTCCAATGCGAAGTGCGGCGATGTAAATGGGGCCGTAGGCCGCTGCAATTCGAGTAATGATCATGTAGACCAACGGGAACAGGACCTGAGAAACCGTATTGGGTATGCCAATGCGGAGGGTGGAACCGAAAAGCCGCCAATCCCAGCCGGTCCTTTTCCCCATTTGAAGCCCGATGTATCCCGTTCTGACCACTGGGATTATTAGCGGGAAATAGCCGAAAACGGGCCCGCGAACCCGCCTGGAGCCAATTCTCTTTCGCCCCACAAGCAGCCAGATTCCGAAAATGACCATGGCGAACCGAGCGATCACAGTAGCCATGGCAGCCCCGGCCACCCCCATCTTCGGGAAACCAAAAAGACCGAGCATGAGCACAGGGTCCAGGCCTGCGTTGAGAATAAGCGTCAGGAACATGAGCCACATGGGACTCACCGTGTCCCCTGCTGCCTGGAAGATACGCTGCAAAAGGAAGGATAGAAAGATCAGAGGACACCCGAATAGAAGCACCCGAAGATATTGGGAGCCAAGCTGGGTGACCTGGGGATCTGTTCCCATCATTTCATATAGTATGGGTATGAGGTACCATAGGGTTGCGCCAAGGATTAGGGAGAGAACAAAGGCATACCAAATTCCCTTGGTCGCCACTTGCTCTGCGGCTTGCAGCTTATCCTCGCCGATCCTACGGGACACCGTTGCCATGACCCCAACGGTGACCAGGTTTGTCAAGCCAAATATGGACCATAGGACAAAGCCACCGGTTGCTATTCCCGCGAGCGCCATTTTGCCCAGGAGTTGGCCGACCCAGATGCTATCAATGATGTTGTAGGCGCCCTGGAAGTACATCATCAACACGACGGGTCCAGCCAGACGCAAGATGACCGGCAGAAGGGGTCCATCCCCGACGATGCGTTCCTGAACATCAGGCCTTGGCTTTGGTCTCGGGATATCGTTGGGAGGGGAGGCTAATCTAGGCATAACAATCTAGCAAAATGGAGAATGAAATCTCGCTGAAATTGAGTATCTTATTTCACAGTAACAGAAATATTGTTCTCTAAACTTAACAACTCGTGGATCGATTGAAAAGGGTGGGATGCTCTAAAAAGCGCTTCAATGCCCTGGATATGAATTAAGGTTGGTTTTAGCCCTTCCGGGAGGGGAGAGGCGTAGTAGAATAACTGATGAAATATACCTTATAATAATATATACGCTACTCCACCAGAACCCCTAGGTAACAAGTTACTACTTATTGGCAGAGTAGCGCACCTTAATTATCTATTCTTGCCCGAGAAGAGGACGGAATACTCCCCGTAACCCTCCTTCTCAAGATCCGCTTTAGGAATAAAGCGAAGCGCCGCGGAATTGATGCAATACCTGAGCCCTGTTGGTGGCGGACCATCAGGAAAAACATGCCCCAGGTGTGAATCGCCATGTTTACTCCGCACCTCGGTTCGAACCATGAACAAGCTACGGTCTTTTTTCTCCACGATGCTTTCTGGCTCTAGGGGCCTGATGAAACTGGGCCAACCGGTCCCAGAGTCGTATTTGTCAAGGGAAGTAAACAGAGGTTCGCCCGAGACGATGTCCACATAGATGCCCTCTTTTTTGTTATCCCAGTATTCGTTGTTAAAGGCCGGTTCGGTCCCATCATTCTGTGTCACCTTGTACTGCATGGGCGTCAACTTTTCCCGTAAAACGTCATCACTGGGTCTCATATACTTGGAATTGCCGGCATGTTTTGCAACGGTTTCCCCTTCGTCAGCCCATGCCTTTTTCAGAAATTGATCACGACCGGAGTTCCAACGGTAGTACTTATAGCGTAGCGCATGTGTTTTGTAATAATCTTGATGATACGCTTCGGCCTTGTAAAAACCGTTAAGCTTCAAGATTTCTGTAACTATAGGTTTGTCAAAACGTCCGGACGCTTCCAACTCCCTCTTGGATTCTTCCGCCAGATGCTTTTCTTGCTCATCTTGGTAAAATATGGCGGTTTGATACTGCTGACCTCGATCAACAAATTGTCCACCCGGATCGGTTGGATCCACGTGTCGCCAGAAAACGTCCAGCAGATCTTCATAGGAGACCTTTTTTGGATCATACAGGACCTGTACGGCTTCCACATGCCCCGTTACACCGGCAGAGACTTCCTCGTAAGTGGGGTTCTCTTTTTGACCTCCGGTGTAACCGGATATCACCTCAGCCACACCATCGACTTTTTCAAAATCTGATTCCATGCACCAGAAACATCCACCCGCGAATGTTGCCATTCGCAAGTTACTAAGCTTTTCTTTCATTATAGTCATATCTCCCTCATTTTCCGTTGAATGTTTATTGTAACTCTGAAAGCCAACTGCAAATGCCCCTGTGATTATCAGGAGTGCAAGAAATGCAATGAATCTCATATCTATCCCTCCAATCCGACAAACAATAGGGTATAACAGCCCTTTTGATAAGAAATCTCATAAAAGTAAAGATGTTGGATCTGCATATTTTATTTGCCAAATCATGCCAAAATATCCCGCTCTTCAGAGTAGGGATGAATAGCATCCTCTTGAAATCCCCCTCCCTTGATGGGAGGGGCCAGGGGAGGGTGAAAACAAAGAGCTCCACCCCCACCTATATCCTCCCCCATCGAGGGGGAGGATGTGTCTTATTGAAAAGCTAGATGCCCCGCCCCAAAAAGGCTCGGGGCTTTACTCTAAGATAAGCATCTAGAGGGTTGCAGAAAACCCATCGCTCCAACTTTTTTGGTGGGATTTTGAGATTTTCCTGGGTTGTCATTGCAGGCCGCTATGTGCCCGCAATTGCAACAAAAGACGTGATGATGTGGAGTGGGAAGTCTTTCACAGCCCCATAAACTTGGCAGCAATACCCTTCATGATCTCGTTGGTTCCCGCAAAAATGGACATGACGCGCACGTCCCGCCAGGCTCTGGCAATGGGGTTTTCCTCCAGGTATCCATAGCCCCCGTGTAAGTCCAAACATCCGTCAGCCACACGCATGGCCATCTCGGTCGTCCAGTACTTGGCCATGGACACTTCCACGACGATATTCCTCCCTTCCATGTGTTCCGCAATCAGCTTATCTAAGAACGCGCGGCCCAGTTTCACCTCGGTTGTCATTTCAACGATTTTGAACTGATTTTCTTGAGACTTGGATAAGGGCTTGCCAGACTCTGTTGCTTCCTTGCAATACGTAATGGTCCGATCCATTATACGCTCAGCAGAAGCCACCGCGATGATAGCGCACATGAGGCGCTCTTGCTGCAGATTCTGCATGAGCATGAGAAAACCGCCCCCTTTCATGCCCAACCGGTTCTCCTTTGGAATTTTGCAATCGCTAAAGTAAAGTTCCGCCGTGTCCTGGCTCCGCCAACCCATCTTGCTCAACCTTTTTGCCTTTTCAAATCCCGGTGTATGCGCCTCCACGAGGTAGAGGTCGAGGGCC
>JASFIT010000429.1:0-3924 GCA_050122535.1 Desulfobacteraceae bacterium
TCTTGCGGGCGCATCCTTTCGGGTTCTGCCAAATGATTCCCTGGAAAAGGTAGCAAGATATGGGAAGAGGACCAGAGTGAAATGGTTGCTTGTTGACAGAACGGGGGTTACTGCCGTGGAAAGGGCTCCATATACCAATGCACAATGGGTTTGGAACGCTCCCCTTGAGAAGGATTATACTCAGGTGGTCAGATTCCGCTGCGGTACCAAGGATCGTAATATTGCCCTGTATGAAATCTTCTGATTTCTCAATATTAAGGAAGGGATAGGGGATGGCCAAGGTCACGATGATAAAAACAGCAGATCGGAATCAGGGTGTAAAAGCAATGCTTCAGGCACTGGATAACAATCCAATACGGGGCAAAGAGATCCTCATCAAACCCAACTTTAATACAGCAGACGCCACCCCGGGTTCCACACACAATAACACTTTAACATCCCTGGTGGATGAGATGTGGGCCATGGGGGCAAAATCCATCGCCTTGGGAGAGAGAAGCTATCCGCCCACCTCAGAAGTGATGAAAAGAAAGGGCATTATACCCCTTCTTGAGCAGAGGGATGTGAACATTATCGACTTTGATACCCTCAATGAAAGAGACTGGGTCGCGTTCAAACCAAAGGAGAGCCATTGGGCAAAGGGCTTTAGGATTGCGCGTCCCATTCTGGAAGCGGAATTCCTCCTATCCACCTGTTGCCTAAAGACACATCAGTTTGGCGGTGTCTTTACAATGTCTCTCAAACTCCATGTGGGGGTCGTGCCCACATCTCGGCATGGCTTCCCATACATGGGGGAGCTACATCAATCCCCGCACCAGGAAGAGATGATCGCAGAAATCAATCAGCCTTTTTCCCCAGACTTGGTTGTCCTGGACGGCGTTGATGCCTTTGTGGACGGGGGCCCCGCCATGGGCAAGAGGGCGAAAGGGAACGTATTTCTCGCCTCCTCGGACCGTGTGGCCACTGACGCAGCAGGATTGGCCCTCCTGAAGGTCTTGGGAAGCAACAGCGCCATTATGGAGCGAAAGATCTTCGAACAGAGACAGATCTCAAGGGCTGTTGAACTCGGTCTAGGTGCATCCTCTGCCTCGGAAATCCACCTGATTCCAGTGGATGCAGATAGCAAAGAATATTGCGATCAGGTCGCCACAATGCTTCAGAGGGGCTAGGAGATGTTGCACTCTGTTGTTCCTCCAAGTCCCGGATTAGAAGATATTTCTGGGAACGTTCGCACGAGAATTTGAGGCCAAAAGCTATACTTTAAAAAATTATTATAACTATTCAAATTTAAATAATTATATGCGAATGTCCCCAAGATGCTTATAGATCATATGAAAAGGGTGAGGTTGGCGCGGGAGGCAAACTCCAAAAAGGTGGCCGCTCCCCCCACCTCAACCCCATCGATCAGGTCCTCACGTGGCACGCCCATCACGTCCATAGTCATTTGACACCCAATAAGCTTCACCCCGCCTTCCACGCACGCCTCTAATAATTCGGTAATGGAAGGAACGTTCTGGTCTCCCATCCATTTGTTCATCATCCATGTGGCCATGGCTGTCATACCGGGTAGGGCACCGATAATGTTGGGCACTGGCATAGGCATGGCAGGGTTTGCCAGGGGAGGCACTTTTAAATTGGCGTTTTTCTTCTTGTTGAGGATGTCTAGGCCATAGAACGTGAAGAAGACGGCTGTGTCCATATCCATGGCCGCAGCCGTGCTGGCCAGAATGAGCGGGGGGTAGGCCATGTCCAGCGTCCCTTTTGAGGCAATAATGGCCGCCCTGTCTAAGCCACCCTTCTCTTGAAGTGCCTCAGTTAGCCGGTTTTCCAGTTCTCGATCCAGGATCTCTTTGACTTTTTTTTCGATCTGGGCGTCTAATGCTTCATTCATTGAATGGTCCTCCTTATTGAGATGGTTTCGTTAAATCACCCAACCCTCCTTACAAATAATAAAATGGAGGGCTACCCTATAGCTTAATGTAACAATGAGAGCCCATAAGGGCAATTTTGTTAACCTTATTAACTACTTTATGGCTCATTTCAACTCTCCTTTGACAGCCTCCATGGACGACCTGAGCAATTCCAAAGAGGAGAGAATGGCTTTTCTCTGTTCTGACTCGATCTGATAAAGTATCTTTTGGTGAATTTCTTTTATAAAGGTGCCGATTTCCCTCAACTTCTTTTGACCTGCTGGCGTAAGGCTAAGCAGTTTGACTCTCCCATCGTTGGGGTCTTCAGTGCTTTGGATAAGGCCTTTTTTGCTCAATCCATCCATGATTTTGGTTACTCGGCTTTTCGCCACGTCCATTTTTTGGGCAATACCCTTAACGGTCAAATATCGCTCCATGTCAAACAGCATCAAACACTTCAGCTCTGCCTGGGGAAGACCGAACTTCTGTGATTCAAATAGCATCCTATCCTGGCAACACTGGAGTATTTCACGCATCAGGTCCTGCAGTCTCTGAGATTGATACCCCAATAGATCATCAGGGGTTTTGGGGTAAAAATTGTTCATAGTGTTAACTAGTTTATATTCTCTTGCAGAAAAGTCAAGCCTTTTTTCCAGAATTCGCAGGAGAACAGGATTTCTTTTTTATGTTCCCTCGCACCCTTTGATGTGTATCGGGAGGCACCTCTATAAGTCTAAGGTTGTAATATGCTGAGGGAATCTTAACTTTCAAAAGACCGGAGGTGGGTGTCTGGAGTTCTTTCTAGACCCTGGTGCTGTTTACAGGTCACCGGGTGAAAACTCTTAGAAATAGGTCTATAGGCTAGGAATGAAGGGCCTTTTACGTTTTTCCGAGTTCTTTGGCTTGAGAAGAAGCACTGTGGGCATGCTCTGCATGGTTATCCTCGTGGGTATGGGGGAACGAATGGCAGAGCGATTCCTGCCCATCTACCTCATAGCGCTGGGTGGCGGTGCCTTGTCAGTTGGCGCTCTCAGTGGCCTGGATAACCTGTTGTCAGCCCTATATGCATTTCCTGGTGGCTATCTTTCAGACCGCATTGGAACAAAACGGGCACTACTCATATTCAATATCATGGCCATGTTAGGATTCCTTCTGGTCATACTGGTCCCCGCATGGCAGGCTGTGCTGGTGGGAGCGGTCTTCTTTCTCTCCTGGACAGCCATCTCTCTGCCTGCCACCATGAGCCTTATCGCCAAGGTCCTACCCATGAACAAGCGCACCATGGGGGTCTCCATGCACTCTTTTGTGCGACGTATTCCCATGGCCCTTGGACCGGTTCTGGGCGGTCTTTGTATCGGTATCTGGGGAGAACGTGATGGTGTTCGGCTCGCCTTTGTTGTGGCTTTCCTGCTCTCTGGAGTGGCGGCAGTATTGCAACAATATCTCATAGAAGAGGATCGATCCGGAAGAGCATGTGGGGAACAATCCCCAAAACCAGAAAAGAATCCTTTACGCCTCTGGCGCCGGATGTCTCTGCCCCTCAAACGACTACTGATTTCAGACATTCTGGTTCGATTTTGTGAGCAGATCCCCTATGCATTTGTCGTGGTGTGGTGCATGAAAAGGATAGCCGAGCCCGTCACCGCCTTTCAATTTGGTCTGCTTACAAGTATTGAAATGCTCACCGCCATGCTCATCTATATTCCCGTTGCCTATTTCGCTGATCGAACCACCAAGAAACCGTTTGTAACCACAACTTTCCTCTTCTTCACCCTATTCCCCTTGGTGCTTCTGTTCTGTAAGTCATTCACGTGGCTCCTGTTCGCATTCATCTTACGCGGCCTAAAGGAGTTCGGTGAACCCACGCGCAAGGCCCTCATCATGGATCTGGCACCAGAAGACCGCAAAGCAGGGATGTTTGGGCTCTATTACCTCCTTCGAGACGTGATCGTCTCCATCGCCGCATTCGGTGGTGCTTTTCTGTGGCAGATGGGTCCAGCCGTGAATTTTCTGGTTG
>JASFIT010000430.1:0-3920 GCA_050122535.1 Desulfobacteraceae bacterium
ATGTCTTGGAACGACTCCGAAGAGTTTTAGGTAATGTTCAAAAGACTTTTGGAAATCTTTTGCTGCCTTTTCCCATGTCTTTACATAGTCGGGAGCACTTTCAGGGATGCGGTCTAATTCATAGAAGTTCCGGAACATGGCAGTCAGATCCTCGAAACCCTTGAGGCCTTGAGTCATCCATTTGGCCATGTCCTCCATCTGTTTTTGCCCTTTGGCCGCATTGATTAGAAAATTTCCCCAGAATTCTAAAAAATGTCTGTCCACAAGAAGGTTCTCCTTATAGTTCCTCTTCAAGGTCCAATTGAAAGCGGACAGGCCCACGACAGTTCTCACCAAAACAGGTGTCAAGGGCGCAATCTGAAGTTGGCTGAGACCAGGAGGTGGCTATAGCCCCGTGACCCTTGGGGAAAGGGGTAATCTCCACATCCACGTAATCTGCCGGGGCAAGGGCAGATTCCTTGTCCACCAGATCATCCTTTTCTCCGTAACAGATAAGGAACTTGATCCCTTTCTCTTTTATGTAATTGAAATTGAGTTTTCGATCGAAAAGTTTCACGGGAAGGGTTCCGTCTTTATCTATGGGAATGGTGTAGGAGTCAAAACTCATCTGGGTAATGGCGACGGGCAGGTCTTTACGGTCATAGATCAACCAGTGGTTGAGCGCTGCGGCCGTCTTGGTGATTTCCACATCTTGGCCATCTGGCTTGTTAAATATCATCAAGTCCCTGTAGAGACTGAAAATGGGGGCCTCCTTTTCCATGCTTTTCAGTTTGTAGACCCAGCTCATCACCTTACCATCCACCACCTGATTGCCGTTGGGCAGGGTCTTCACAGCATAGCCCAGGTCCCTGAATCTGGGAGGGAGGTGCTCCATGTATTCAATTAATGCTTTACTCCGGGTTCCGTCGATGGGCGCCACACAGTTGATGAGGGCATCAACGAGACCGTCCAGTTCACCGGACAAGAGATCGCAAATCGTAATGAATCCCCCCTGGCAGAACCCGTTCAGCGTCACCTCTCTTCCGTGCCTTTCCTTCACCCGCTCACAAAATAGGCGGGTGTCCAAGGCGTCGTCCTCGCCAGTTATGACTTGCACGGCCGGGGTCGTATCTATATCCTTCATGATCCGGATGTAGGTGGGGATCCCCTGGTTGGCATAACAGTGGACGTAGCTCTTACCTTCTCCGGGTAGAAAGGCAAGGATATTGGCACCCAATACATAGGGAGGGATGATAATGATCGGCTTACCCGTTTTCCTGACCTTGATCTCTTTATACTGTGGCAGGACCTGGTAAAGGGTGAAACGGTCTGTCTCGGCTGTTTTCTTGTAGCCTGGCTGATCGAAATGAAACCCAAATTCGGGTCTGATATCATAGATGGCCTTGGGATAGGCGTAAACCACCTTTTCCAGCAGATTCGCCTGCCTGGCCATATAGGTATCAATATCTTCACCCTCTTGGCCAAGGATGGTGTTAAGCCAGGCAGAGAAGGCCTTGTTTAACTCCTCAAGATGGTACTCTTGCAGCATCTTCAAGCTGCTGTTGAAGCCCTTTTCGGCAACCTGGACATTAAACTGGAGGAGTTCCAGGTAGTCCCGGAGGGTCTCCCAGGGGAGATGATGCGCCAGTTTTTCTTTTTCAAGCGCTGTAAAGGAGTTTAAGGCGATCCAATAAGGGGTCATGAATTCACCAAGGTAAGTCAGAACCCCATTCCAGTAAATCTGGACGGCCTTGACCTGTTCACGGCTTGCGCCGATCATTTTAAGATTGATTTCAGAGAATTTCTCAAGACATTGGGTCAGGGACTTGTAAGAACCGCGGGTCAGATCAGCCATATCTTTCATCTTGGACCTCCATAGGAAGTGGCCCTAATGGGCTGGAAAAAATGGGCGCCATGCGGATCTTGGGGGACGTTCGCCTTCGTCCAGGCAGTATATCAGATATTTCCCTGGCAACTCAAGTGAGGGGGCGGGTGGACCCACGGGCCACCCGCGACACTAGAATGATTATTTCCCGGAAGAAGCCATGAAATCCTCGACTCGCTTGAAGTTCTCATCAACCACCTTTTTGAAATCCTCACATCCCTTTTTATAGGCCTGGATCCAATCAAGGGTCACCTTTTTCCCCTCCTCAGGAAGCCATGTGGCCTGATCCAGAAATGTGTTGACCATTTTTTCGGTCTGCTCCTGGAGTGTCACCAGGGCGTTAAAACTGTTATCAAAGGCAGTCTTGTTGAACGTGACCATTTGCTTGAACATTTGATTGTACTCCTCCATCGCTATGCCTCCTTTTCTCAAAAAGCTAAATAGCTGGACTGAATTTAGTGTTGAGCGGTTTAAGCGGCTTTCGCCTCTTTCTTAACCTCTTTCTTCGTCTCCTTCTTGGCCTTTCCAGTCGTGGCAAAGAAGTCATCTACCTTTTTGAAGTTATCATCCACCAGTTTCCTGAAATCCTCCCGGCCTTTTTTATAGGCGTTGAGCCACTCGTCAATGACCCTTTTCCCTTCCTCAGGAAGCCATGTGGCCTGTGCCAAGAACGTGTTGACCATTTTTTCCGTCTGATCCTGCAGCATCACCATGGCGTTAAATGTGTTGTCAAAGGTGGCCTTGTGAAAATCGATCATTTGCTTTGCCATTCTTCCTGTGTCCATGTTATGAATACCTCCCTAAAAATTGATATTTTTCCTTTGATCAAGGATATCCTGATTATAGGTCTTAATTACCCTTTGTCAAGTAAATTTTGTGCAATGCACCATTTTTTTAAAAAAATATTTAGGCTTGATTTTTTGTTAGATTGAAATTAAAATATTGATTATTTGGGATTTTTGGTGGAATTTGCGATTCAGATAGGATTCAGGTGTTATTTTTTTGTTGCATTATGTCATAAATTAGAAGGGAAATCAGATGGCTGAAAAGGTACTGTTCAAGAAATATGCGAACCGGCGGCTCTACGACACGGAAAAAAGCACATACGTAACGCTAAACCAGGTGGCAGATATCATCAAAGAGGGCCGGCAGGTGGAGGTGATTGACGTGAAGACGAAAGAGGATGTGACCGCCTTCATTCTCACTCAGATTGTCCTGGAGGAGTCCAGAAAGAAAAATGTGCTCTTGCCTGTCCCCCTCCTCCACTTGATCATTCAATACGGCGAAAATGTCCTGGAGGAATTCTTCGAAAAATACCTGCAACAGACCATCCACAACTACCTGAATTATAAGAAGACTGTTGATGAGCAGTTCGGGAAATGGCTAGAAGTGGGCATGGATCTCACCGATATGGCACAGAAAACCATGACCGGCTTGACACCTTTCCAGTCATTCTTCGATCAGTTCTCCTCTTCGGGAGATAAGGAGGAGGACAAGCAGGGCGGGTAGGCGGTCCTTTAGTCTCCCGCTTTGTCACTATGGGCGAGAATGAATGCCACGATTCTGGTGTAATAGTCTTCCAGGATCCTTTTTGCGCGGAACAGGCCCATGTGGCCCGCATCACAGATAAAGGTCAGCTTGTCTTGAGCAGGGACTGATTTGATGAGTTCCATGTGCCCAGTGGCCTGGAGAGGGGGAGTGATATCATCCTCTGTCCCTCCCAAGGCCCAGATGGGGACAGTACGAGGATAGTCTTTTATGCCGATCTCCTTCCCACCAACTGAGAGGGTGCCCTGGATGAGTTCATTCCTAACGAAGATCTTTTTAAATGTATCCCTGATGAAACCGGCCGGGAAGTGATGGACATAGTTGTACCATTGATAAAAGGTCTTCTGACGTTCTGCAGCCTCTTCGTTCCCCTGCTTCAGATCGGTCAGAAGTTTTCTGAGGTTCCGGACATGCTGATCCATTCCCAAAATATAGAATCCTAAAACCTGGAGACGGCCGTCAAAGGTCTCCCTCCCAGCCCCAATGTGTTCATCAGGTATGGTATGCC
>JASFIT010000431.1:0-3898 GCA_050122535.1 Desulfobacteraceae bacterium
GACGGGCGGCGCTTTCACACCTTGTAATATTCCCGGTACCAGGTCAAAAACTTCTTAATACCCTCTCGTATTGGCGTCTTAGGACTGAATCCAAGCATATCCTTTGACTTCCCTATATCCGCTGATGTTTCCAACACGTCCCCGGGCTGGAGGGACATCATATTTTTTTGTGCTTCCTGTCCCAGTTCCTCCTCGATGATCCCTATGAAATCCATAAGCTCGATCGGATCGGAGTTGCCAAGATTAAAAACCTCATAGGCAAAAGGCTTCTCTATCGCGGCTATTGTCCCTTCCACCACATCATCAACGTAGGTGAAGTCCCTTTTCATACGACCGTAATTGTAAACATTTATGGGTCTGTCGTTGAGAATGGCATCTGTAAAAAGGAAGAGTGCCATATCAGGTCGGCCCCATGGCCCATAGACCGTGAAGAACCTCAGTCCCGTGCATGGAATGCTAAAGAGGTGGCTGTACGCATAGGCCATGAGTTCATTCGCTTTTTTAGTGGCTCCGTAAAGAGAGACGGGCGTATCCACCCTATCATCCACACTAAAGGGTATCTTCGGGCTATCCCCGTAAACAGAAGACGAAGAGGCGTAGACAAAATTGTTGACCTCGTATTCTCTGCCCAACTCAAGAAGATTCAGGAATCCTTCCAGATTGCTCTTCTGATAGGAGAAAGGATCTTTGAGTGAATGTCTCACACCCGCCTGAGCTGCCAGATTGCAGATCCGACCGATAGCGTGTTTCTGAAAGATCTTCCTGAGTCCCGACAGGTTTTGAATATCCTCTTTGTAGAAGACAAAATCTTGAAGGGGCGTTAGGAGGTCAAGTCTCGCCTTTTTCAGCGATACATCATAATAGGGGTTGAGGTTATCCACACCGATGACCTGGTTTCCCTTCTCCAGTAGCTTTCTGCTGAGATGAAATCCGATGAATCCAGCTGCACCCGTAACCAAAACGGTGTGATTATTTTCCTGATCAGCCATACGCCTCGGTGGGTTTCAAAAGTGGGAGTTCGGACTGTTATTCGGGAAGCGTGCCCAAGGCCATTTCTTCTCCTGAATAAGCATCCAACCCCTATTATAAAAAAAAATTGTATCCGGAAGCAAATTCCGGATACAATCCTAGTTCGTGAAATGACCTGATTTTTATCTTGAAGTGCTCTTGCCAGGCGCCAGTTCACAGGTGAGAATGGTTTACATCATACCGCCCATACCGCCCATACCACCTCCTGGAGGCATAGCTGGCATCTCTTCTCTTTCTTTCGGTTTTTCAGCCACCATGGCCTCAGTGGTCAAGAGAAGTGCGGCAACCGAAGCGGCATTCTGAAGGGCAAATCTGACGACCTTTGTCGGATCGATGATACCCGACTTCATCAGGTCCTCATATTCCGCTGATTCCGCATTAAAACCAAAGGCGGCCTTTTCTCCTTTGATACGTTCTACCACGATCGAACCCTCGGCGCCCGCATTATTTGCGATCTGGCGGACCGGTTCTTCTACGGCCCTCATGACCAGTCTGACGCCACTCTGTTCCTCGCCTTCCAGCTTCACTTTTTCCAGGTCTTTCAGGGTTCTTACCAAGGCAACACCGCCACCAGGAACGATACCCTCTTCAACCGCTGCTCTCGTGGCATTAAGGGCATCCTCTACCCGGGCTTTCTTTTCCTTCATTTCCGTCTCTGTGGCAGCGCCCACATTGATCACAGCAACCCCGCCTATCAGCTTAGCCAGTCTTTCTTGAAGTTTTTCCCGATCATAATCGGAAGTGGTCTCCTCAATCTGGACCCTCAACTGTTTAACCCTTCCCTCAAGGTCTTGCCGACTGCCACCGCCGTCAACAATCGTTGTATTGTCCTTATCTATGTTGATGGTCTTTGCGGTACCCAGGTCATTCAAGGTGATATTCTCCAGTTTCAGTCCCAGATCCTCTGAGATGACTTTTCCTCCCGTGAGAATAGCAACGTCTTCCAGCATGGCCTTCCTTCTGTCTCCAAATCCTGGAGCCTTGACCGCAGCGCATTGAAGGGTTCCCCTCAGCCTATTGACAACCAGGGTGGCCAGTGCCTCTCCTTCCACATCCTCAGCTATGATGAGAAGCGGTTTGCCCATCTTAGCAATCTGTTCCAGAATAGGCACCAAGTCCTTCATATTGCTGATCTTTTTCTCATTAAGGAGTATATAAGGCTCATTGAGCGTGGCCTCCATTTTCTCAGGATCGGTCACAAAATAGGGTGAAAGGTAGCCACGATCAAATTGCATCCCTTCCACGATCTCAAGGGTGGTCTCCATACTCTTGGCTTCTTCCACGGTAATGACGCCTTCTTTACCCACTTTGTTCATCGCCTCGGCGATAATGTTCCCAATTGTCGTATCATTATTGGCAGATATGGTTCCCACCTGAGCGATTTCCTCCTGATCCTTTGTTGGCTTGGAAATCTTCTTCAGTGCATCGACGGACACCTCCACAGCCTTCTCAATCCCTCTCTTGATTGCCATGGGATTTACGCCTGCGGCCACCAGCTTGGAACCCTCTTTGTAGATGGATTGCGCCAGAACCGTTGCAGTCGTTGTCCCATCGCCTGCCACGTCTGATGTCTTGGAAGCCACCTCCTTGACCATCTGGGCACCCATATTTTCAAACTTATCTTCCAGCTCTATCTCTTTTGCCACTGTCACACCATCTTTGGTTATGGTGGGCGATCCGAAAGCCTTATCCAACACCACATTCCGACCTTTAGGTCCCAGTGTCACCTTTACTGCGTCAGCAAGGGTATCTACCCCTTTCAGGATAGACTCCCTGGCCTTTTGGCTATACTTAATCTCTTTTGCCATACCACATATCCTCCTTCAATTATTTTGTAGTCAACGGGGTTACTCCACTATAGCGATAATATCCTCTTCTCTCATGATGAGGTGTTCTTCACCCTCTATTTGGATTTCAGTCCCAGCATATTTTCCAAACAGAATCCTATTTCCCTTTTTGACCTCGAGGGGCTGCTTTTTACCGTTTTCCAGGAGCTTACCCGCCCCGACAGCCACAACTTTGCCCTCGATCGGTTTTTCTTTTGCTGTGTCCGGGATAATGATGCCCCCTTTGGTCGTTTCTTCTTCTTCGATTCTTTTTACGATAACACGGTCATGCAATGGTCTGATCTTCATTTTCAATATCTCCTCCCAGTATCAGTGTTGAAGTATTTGTTTCGCATCAAGCGAAAAGGATTAATCCTCACCTCCTTTGAGAAATTTTAGAAAGTTAAAAGCCTTTCTTTAAATAGATCACAGCCCGAAAATCAGCGCTTCATTCCGCAAATTATCAGGAGCGATTTACTATTACAATTACATTTGCTTCCTTGTTTCAAGGTGTGAATGTGTTAGCAGGCGCGTCAACCTTAAAACTGCAAAAAGTTAATAATTTCCAACTAAATGTCAAGGGTGATTTCAAAAAAAATGGCAAGAATCAGATCGGTCGATTGGACCACCATTGAAGTGTCCGTCTTATACCCTCTTCCAGGCTGGTTTTCGGGACCCAACCCAATCCATCCTTCCCCTTTTCCACTTTGAGGCAACTCCTGGTTATATCTCCCCGGCGGGCAGGTTCTCGAACCGGGGTAAATAAATCTTCTGAGAGATCCCGCCGCATTTCCCTGACAGCCTCATAAATGATCCGGTAAAGGTGAAGCGTCTTAGTACCCTTACCTGTTCCCACGTTAAAGAATTGGCCGTTTCCTTTTGACAGGGCCTCTAAATTTGCTTCCACCACATCTTCCACATAACAGTAGTCCCGGACCATCCCTTCTTTGTCATCGGGAAAATGATTGAGAATGGATTGCTCCCCTTTTAAGAGGTTTTCCATGAAAATGGCCACCACACCTGCCTCCCCGTGGGGTATCTGG
>JASFIT010000432.1:0-3897 GCA_050122535.1 Desulfobacteraceae bacterium
GCCATTCCATCCTCCGTAGCAGGCTAATGCGGAGGACGGGTGCTCTCGCCAGGGCGAGGCAGGCGGGCGCCTGTGCCGCTCAAAAAAGGACATTGCTGAGCAATCAAGATAAAAGATCTGATGTTTGTCCATTTTCCCTATCGATTGAACCGGTTCAAAAGCCTGACGAGCATTCCTTTGCGGAAATGAATGGCGTCATTGGGACAAATTTCCTGGCAACAATAGCAGCGAATACAGCGATCATAATCAAAGTCAATTTTCTTGGCTTCAAGCTGTATGGCCTCGGCCGGGCAAAGCGCCACACATTCGCCACACCCCGCACAAGAATTCCCTTCTTGAGTGGGCTTTGAGACAAGAAAGCGCTTTGTGAACCCCTCGAAAATGCCTGGAAACACGCCCATGGAGTCCAACGAAGGAATCTGAAAGTTTTGGACATCAAAGGCCTTGGACGTCTCTCCTTTGAAGTGGATTTCGCGAAGGTCCGTCTCTCCGATCCCTCTAGATTGCGCGGCCCTGTAAAGGGGAAACGCGCGCAGCGGCACGCCGAGCAAATGGCAGATACCCACGTCTAGGGCCACGGCATCCACACCCGCAGCAATGAGTTTGAGGTGTCGGGGCTCTCCATTAGCCGGGCCGTGGCCCTCCATGCCCCAAATTCCGTCCAGGATAGTCAGGGATGGTTTTACGGTCAGATAGATATCAAGAAGTAGAGAGGCGAACGTATCCCGATCCACACCCGCCATATAATGCCATTCCGCTTTACGCTGAGCCACAACGGTGCCAAACAGGTTCTTCACACCCAGTGTCAACAGCATCTGGGAATGCGTCTTGAGCTTGGGCAGATTGATGACCACATCTGCGTCCATTGCCTCAGGGGCGATCTCCAGTTTTCTGAACAGAGAGCCCTCAGGTGTGGCCACCCTTATCGGTTGTGTAAACGGCACGAGCTTTATGCCCAACTGATTGGCGATCTCAGCCATGCCGGTCTTGACAGCAACCCGCCTGAGGGGCTCCAGGGCTGGGCTGTCTCCAATAAAAGGTTCCCCACCCGCTTCCCTAACCAGACGGGCAACCGCCAGGACCATCTGAGGATCGGTCGTTATACGCCGTTCCGGCGGCCGGGCTGAAAGCAGGTTCGGCTTGAGCAGCACCTGATCCCCCGGTCTCACAAACTTCTTGATGCCGCCCAAGAGGTCCACGGCGCCTCGCACGGCCGCCTCTATGGTTTCAGGCGCATAGGATTCACACTGAACAAGGGATACGGTACTCAAGAATATGTCCTCTAACTTGGGTTACTGGGGGGAAGATACCTGCCCTCCCCCTTGCCGAAGATCCCGCTTTTTGCCGGAGAAGGGGGAGTGTTACGGTTCCCGTGTGGATCAAGGGTGTGGCGCCAGGCCTTACCTGTATCAATCTTCATTTATCTCATCGATGAGTTCCCGCAGTCGGCCGAAATCCTTTCGGTTGAAATCAAGGATGAGCCTTGGGAGATGGGCAATTTCAGGCTCATCACTCTCTTCTGGGAGGGGGCCTGAAAGCAACAGGTTGCCTTTGGGAGTCAAGATGTCGCCAAACTGGTTCTTCACCTCCTCCACCTTCTTCTGATCAATGGCGGAGCTCAGACGAATCACCAATCTCTCTCTCACATAACGTAGGCTGTGATAGCGATGGTAAAACCGATCAATTCCTTTCACGGCTTCATCCACTGAATCGACCCGATCGAAAAGCCTAAAATCCATTTCGCTGATATAACCCTGGACCAGAACTTCTTTCTTGAAAAACTTGAGCCAGCGTGACCAGTAGGTCCCATCAGGTTCATCTATAAGGACAAGGGGCATGGGATTACGCTTCCCGGTTTGCAACAGGGTCAGGGCTTCCATGGCCTCATCCAGGGTGCCGAATCCCCCGGGAAATAGAGCGACAGCATCCGCCTCTTTGAGAAAGGCCACCTTTCGATTAAAAAAGTACTTGTAGGTAATGTTCCGGGGGTTCCCCATAAGCACGGGGTTGGGATGCTGTTCGAAAGGAAGTCGAATGTTAACCCCAAAGGAGTGCTCAGGACCCGCCCCTTCATTGACGGCCTGCATGATCCCAGGACCCCCTCCTGTGATAACCATGTAACCCGCCTCTGTTAACTTCTTGCCGAAGAGGTGTGCCATCTTGTAGGCACGCTCATGGGGTTGCGTCCTGGCAGAACCGAAGACGGTCACCTTTCTCACCTCGCGGTACGCGCCGAATACCTTGCTGGTAAAGCGCATCTCCTTCAGCGTGGTGTTCATGAGCTTCAGGTCTCCCCGCTCATCCCCCTCCTGACCCGCTTTGAGGGCGGCCAAAATCATCTCTCGGACGATTTCCGGATGATGGATATCCCCTGCAAGTTCCATCAAGCCGTCGATCGACACATCCACCGGGCCGTTGGTTCTGGTGAAATGAAGTTCCATAAAATGAGTATGCCTCCAAAATGAGATCTCGTGCACCAATTCTGGCACTCGCCTCATGTTTTTATGTTATCTAAGTATTCTATTTTACCACATTTTTGCCAATTTTCCTTCCAAATGCACGGGTATGGGTCAAAAGCCCTGGCAAGGCGATGAACTTGTTAGGGCTTGTCTCACATTCAGGACGAGGACATGGGGCTTTTACAAAGGGGGATATCTCAAAAAAACCTTGTTGTATGCGCGCGCACATGATCCCCGATCCTTTTCATGCGCTCCAGCTCCTCCTGACTGAGGGGCCCCAGGTCCAGAGTCCGCAGTGCCTCTTGGATCTGTGCTCTGTTCTTTGGACCGCACACGCACACATCCACAACTGGATGGGACAGAACGAAGCGGTAGCAGTCGCTTCCCGAGGGTGCCGCCTCACCCGCAGGCATCTTTTTGGGGTTCAAGAGCTGTCCCCATCGCGTGGCTGTAAAGGAGACAATGCCCGGCCTCCCATCTGCCTGGAGATGGGGAAAGATCTCCTCTTCCGCGCCCCGGTGGGCCGCATTGTAACGGATGTGGAACAGGTCGAAAACACCCTCCTCCGCCAACTGGGGAAAGAGTCTCCGGTTATGACCGGAAATCCCCAGGAACCGATACAAACCCTTCTCTCTCAAGGCCAAGGCCCTGTCCAAGACCCGTGGCGAAGGCGGCTTGTTGTACCAGCCCAAGAGCAGGATGTCGGCCTGATCCAACCTCACGGCGCGCAGCGCCTTCTTGAGAAAGGTCTCCATGAGAACCGCTGAACGGGAATAGCTCTGAAGCACGATAACCAGCGCCTCTCGCTTTCCCTGCTGGCAGAGGTTCATTATCGCCCTGCGCATACCGCTTTTACGCATGGCCCCCCAATAGAAGTAGTTGCAGCCCCGTTCAAACGCTTCCTCAAAGGCCTCCGCAGGTGCGCCATAGCTGGCCGCAACCCCCAATGGTCCCACCTTGCGCCCGGTTTGTCCTAGGATCCGTGGTTTGGTTAAGGTCATCTCATCTCCGTTAATTATGATGCTTAAATCTCCCCTCAAAACTAAGTCCTCGCGAGCGCTGATCAAGTTCTTCATACGGCGTTTTTTAGAAATACCCAAATTCACCGTCTAATTTGACATTTCGTACTGAAATCAAGCAGTTGTTCACTATCCCTGATCACCAGCAAGGTATTAGATGCTAGGCGCCGAGGAGCGACGACTGAGGCGTATGGGTCAATACGCCGCAAGCCTGCACCCGCGAAGGCGGGTGGCGGGGGGAGGAGCGCAGCAGAACCTGTCCCTGCGAAAGCAGGGATGATGCCCTGATGGTGGATCAGGGAAATAGGAGCATGTTGACAGATATACACACTGTCGATTATGTTTCGGTTCTCAGTGAAAAGCCATCCCAGGAACCATAGTCTTAGCAAAGAAGGCATCACATTATCCACAAGCAGCTG
>JASFIT010000433.1:0-3889 GCA_050122535.1 Desulfobacteraceae bacterium
ATGGCGTTGCCCCCTGAAGAAGCCACGCTCAGAGTCAAAGGTTACGCCCTTAATGTGGGGGCAGATCTCGTGGGGATTGCTGAGATCAATCCCCTCTGGACCTATTCGCACAGGGGAGAGATTTTCTACCAGAATTGGGATGACTGG
Source organism: Desulfobacteraceae bacterium (assembly GCA_050122535.1). Lineage (GTDB taxonomy): Bacteria > Desulfobacterota > DSM-4660 > Desulfatiglandales > HGW-15 > JASFEQ01. Next base: position 148 of record JASFIT010000433.1, read on the forward strand.
GGAAAAGAGATCGAATTGGGTCATAAATATGCAGTCGTCTTTGCCGAAGAGATGGGTTTTCGGATGATAGGCCCGGCACCCCATACGCCCACCGTCATTGAAAGCATGGGCGATTATGCGAAAGGGGCTTTTATTGCCACACAGGTGGCAGCCTACATCGCCAACATGGGGTATTCTGCCACAGCAAATCACCTTCGTCATTACGATGTTATTCTCCCGCCGTTGGCCGTGGACGCGGGCCTCGGAGAGGTGGGTCGACTGGGCTATTTGCTTACAAAGGCGTATGGTCCAAGGGTGAGACTGGGCGCCGTGACTACAGACCTCCCTCTTGTGCCCGACAAACCTGTGGATATTGGGGTTGAACATTTCTGCCGGATATGCAAAAAATGCGCAGTATGCTGTCCTTCCAACTCCATTCCCATGGAGGACGATCAGGCGGAGACCAACGGCTCCCTCAGGTGGAAGCTAAATGATGAAACCTGCTTTGAATATTGGGGCAGAGTTGGTACCGACTGCTGTATTTGTATGAGGGTCTGCCCCTGGAGCCACGCGAGGACATTCACCCACAAGTTGGTGGTGGAGCTTGTGAGCAGAAATGCGATCGCGAGGCGCCTATTTACGGTTATGGATGATCTATTCTATGGGAAGAAGCCGAAGCCCAAGGCCCCGCCAAGATGGGCTCAGTACGGTCCATGACAATGTAGGGTCGGGTTTTATACCCGACCGTTCACCGGTGGCATGTAAAATGCCACCCTACGTGTGGTATAGGGTCGGAGCCATTGCAAGCTAACCATAAGGAGAGAAGAGGAGGATTATGAAAATGAAGAAATTGCTTTTAGGGATTACCATTTGCACCTTTTTGGTCGGTTCCAGTTTCCTTTTTGTGGACAAGGCCGCGTGTGAAACCATTAACCTGAAATTTGCACATTTCATGTCACCCAAACATATCCAACACCGGATGTCCTTTGCCCCATTTTGCAAAAAGGTGGCTGAGCTGACCGAAGGTAAAGTCAAAATCAAGATATACCCGGCCAGACAACTCGCAGGGCCCAAGCAGCTTGCGGATGCCATCAAGACAGGGATCACAGACATAGGCTTTGTTATCCCTTCCTACACGACGGGTCGTTTTCCGCGGACCTCGGCGCTGGATATGCCCTTTCTATTTGACACGGGTGTGAATGCAGCCCGAGCCTTCTATGATCTGTTTAATGGGTACCTGGGTGACGATTACAAGGGTTACAAGGTGTTGTGGCTCTATGCCACGGGACCTGGTCAGATTATGTCAACGACTGACCCTATTCAGAAGGTCGGGGATTTAAGCGGAATGAAACTGCGAACTCCTTCAGCATACATGACCAAGGCCCTTAAGCTGCTCAAGGTCAATCCCGTTGGGATGCCCATTCCCAAGCTCGCCATGTCCCTTCAGAAAAAGGTGATCGACGGCTGTATCACGCCCTTCAGCGCTGTCACAGACTTCAGGTTGTTTGACCTGGTGAAGCATATCACCGTAGCGGATATGTATATTACGCCGATGACTGTGCTAATGAACAAGCAGAAATATGAAGCCCTTCCTGACTATGCCAAAAAGGCCATTGATCTGGCATCAGGCAAACCTTGGGGACTTCATGCTGCAGACGTCTATGACCAGCACGACACAAACACGGTTTTGGAGATCAACAAGAGGGGAAAAATCACAATCTTTAACCTTCCAGCCCCTGAAAAAGAAAAGATGGGGCAAAAGCTGACGATCATGCAGTCCAATTGGGTTTCTGAGTGGTCCAAGAAAGGAATTCCCGCTGACAGGATTATGTCTGCTGTCAACAGAGCATCAAACAGGTACAAATAAGCTGATAACGCTATCTTTCCCGGGTCGACCTCTCCCTCGCCCCCCTTTTTTAAAGGGGGGTTGGGGGGATTTTGAGGTGGAGCTTGGCAGGTGGTTTTATGAATATTGAGCGGATCAATAAGAGCCTGGAAAGTTGGGTCCACCCCGTTTCCAAGATGATGAGCCGGATTGCCTCGGTCTTCCTCTTCCTGATGATGCTTCTCACCGTAACGGACGTCTTTCTGAGGAAGGTCTACAGTAAATCCATCTTGGGTACCGTAGAGGTGACCGAGTTCATGTTGCTCATTGTGATCTTCTTTGCCCTGGCCCATACAGAGGTACTGAATGGCCACGTAAAGGTGGATCTGGTCATGAGCCGATTCGGCGCTCGGGCCCAGGCTGTTGTGGATATGATCACCCAGTTTGTCTGCTTTGTTCTTTCCGTGCTGATCACCTGGTCCACCCTGGTCTATTCGGAGATGATGAGGACCGCTCAAGAAAGATCCCAGGACCTGTGGCTCTATGTGTTTCCATTCATATACATCGTGGCAGCGGGTTGCGCCGTACTGGCCCTCACTTTGCTCATTAAGACCTTTCTTGCTGTGACGAGGCTTGTGAAGTCATGAGTCCGGTGACTATTGGTATTATTGGCATATTCTTTTTGTTTCTGCTCCTGGCCTTGCGCATGCAGATCGGTTTCAGTATGGCCGTGGTGGGATTCTTGGGATATGCGCTTCTGGGTTCCCTCAAACCAAGCTTTACCGTACTCGGGTTTGAGCCATTCAAAATAGGCGTCCAATACAGTCTGACCGTTATCCCTCTCTTTATTCTCATGGGCCAGTTTGCCAACTATTCAAAGATGGGCTCTGAGATCTATCAGACAGTCTATCGATGGGTCGGTTTTTTACCTGGTGGCCTGAGCATGGCGACCGTGGTGGCCTGTGGCGGTTTTGCCGCCATATCCGGGTCTTCCCTCGCGGCTGCGGCGACCATGGGCATGGTGGCCCTTCCGGAGATGAAACGGTTTAAATATGACGATGCACTGGCCACGGGGTGCATTGCCGCAGGCGGGACTCTGGGTATTCTGATTCCGCCCAGCACGGTGATGATCATTTACGCGATTTTGACCGAACTGCCCATCGAGACCCTGTTTATCGCAGGGATCCTGCCCGGAGTACTTCTTTGCGGACTCTTTGTCTTAACCGTCTATATCCAGGCAAGAGTTAAACCCGCACTGGGCCCTCCCGGTCCCAAATTCACCATGAAAGAAAGGGTTTACTCCCTCAAGGATACCTGGAGTATCCTCTTACTCTTCTTTATCGTTATTGGTGGGTTATATACGGGTTGGTTTACACCGACCGAGGCAGCCGGTGTGGGGGCCTTTGGGGCCCTTGTCATCACCCTGGTTAAAAGGCGGCTCACCTGGAGCAATCTGACCGACTCTCTGGCGCAGACTACGCGGACCACAGCCATGGTCTTCCTGATCTTGATCGGCGCCCATATCTTCGGGTATTTCTTGACCCTCAGCGAGATTCCTGAACAGCTCTCCATTTTGGCCACAGAGGCAGGTCTGAATAGATACGTGATCCTGTCCATCATTATCCTGATGTACATCGTTTTGGGTTGCTTTATGGAGGGCCTGGCCATCATGGTCCTCACCATTCCCATCATCTATCCCATGGTGCTGGACATGGGATTTGACCCCATCTGGTTCGGCGTCATGATCACCCTGGTTATGGAGATGAGTCTGATTACGCCACCTGTGGGAATCAATGTGTTCATCATCAGCGGGATTTCCAAGGATGTTCCCATGTACACCATTTTTCGGGGCATTCTCCCCTTCTGGTTCGCGATTCTGGCCTGTATCATCATCCTGATGATATTTCCGCAAATTGCCCTTCTCCTGCCCAATACCAT
>JASFIT010000434.1:0-3883 GCA_050122535.1 Desulfobacteraceae bacterium
GCAACTAACTGGGTTAACAAATAATTTGCCAGATTGCCATTTCGGTGTTTAAGGGGCTACTTAATTTAGGTTAGCCTACGATAAGCATCCTTTAGCGAAAAGGCAAGATCTCGGACATATAAAGAGGCTATTTTTCACATTCCAAGCTGCGGGCTAATTGGACTGAAAGATAGCCGTAGCTCCCAAAATAAGGAGGCAAAATACTGCTTGCCAAGGCCCTCTTCTTGTTAAACAATAGGCCATATCACCAAAAGAAATGTCTCATCTTGGCGCTTGACCTCATCAACAATTGTTGCTGGAGTATTTGGGATGACAGATGGAGAAAATAAGGCCAGAGAGAATCTCTTGAGAGGAAGCTTAACCGTGCGGGTGGGGGTTATCCGTGACGGCACCCAGGGGATTAGTCTCTCCATGGGCGGAAATCTAATCGGTGAGTGGACCGACTCTAGGGCTAGGATGCTATCCCTCACCAATGATTTTAGGGTAGCGATTTGCGCGGAGGGTGGAGAAAGGTTATATCTGTTCAGTGTGCCCGGGAGGATACTATCTGGAAGGCAATTGTCAGATGAAGAAGTGAAAATAGACTTTGAAATGAGTCATTAGCCTCTTTATTCCCTGCAATCAGAGATCTTTGTGTAAATCTCGATTTACTAGCGTCTTTCTCTTTTTCTCTCTAAATCTCCCGTCTAGTCTTCTAGACCTTTATTAAAGGTTTGGTGAAGCAATGCGTTCTCTACGGCGAGTGCAGCCCGTCTGCCCAAATCCGTAAAGAGAGAAAGGTCCTCCCTCCGAAATCCAAATGGCTCCTTCAATGAGTCAACATAGATGGCACCCTTGATCTGCGATCCGCTCATCAAGGGGACGCACATAACAGACTCGATTTTTGATAATTTCACAGTATCTACAAGATCGTCCTGCTCTTCAGCCTCAACATCTGGAACCACCACGCCTCTACCCTCTTTAATGACACGCTCAACCACGTCTTGGCAATACACCGTAGCTTCCTCGCTGGTGTCCCTCAATTTGGATGAGACCTTCGATATCTCTCCTGTTTCTTCATCAATTAAAAGGATAACGCCTCTATCTATGCTTTGGAGAAAATCGAAAATGTATTCCAGTATCTTTTCAAGAATCTCATCTGTATTTAACCTCTCCTTCATTAGATCGGACACCTTGTAGACCAATTCCATGATCTTCTGGGTCGTCATGCTTTCATGTTGCTGAAAGACGCCGCTTTTTTCACTGATATTTGTTGAAAGTTCCATGGAATCCAGAACAGGCCTGACATTCTCCAAACAGCGCTCCCCCAGACAAATTACGCTCATGCCAATAACAATGGGAGCCCCCTCGGCAAACTCAACATCCACACCGGCACTAATCTCTCTGCCACTTATGAAGGTGCCGTTCTCGCTCTCAAGATCCTTTATGAAGTATCGATTACCTCTACTCAGGATTTTCAAGTGCCTGCGCGAAACCGCTTTATCCGACATTTTAATCGTGTTATGGGCGGAGCGTCCCACATAGACGGGATCACTTCCCACTTCAAAGGATTGACCTTTATCTGGTCCGCTCAGGATATAGAGTTTAGCCATGATTTTGGACATGCCTCCTGATTATTGAGACTGAGTTCATGCAATTGATCTGGATTCGTGCTTGATGCCGGGAAAAGGTCTCCTGCAGACTCCCCCACACCCTCTGCAAATTGTACCTCTCAGGAGTAGCCCGCAGGGTACGGGAGTAGGCTGACATAAATTAGGTATAATTATATATATTTATCTATCAAGTTTCATGCCAGACAAGAGTGTTCCAACCGTTTTTTCGGAATTGGCTGAATTTAGATTATTTAAGTTGAACCGGTCTCTAAAATAGCTTGTTATATCACGGACTAAGCAGAGTGACCTCTTCTTCAACGAAAAAGGCATGAAAGAAAGTTTCAGAGAATGGGGCAGGAAAAAGAGGAATCGTGCACATGCCATTGTGCAGTGAATGCACAGTTTTCTGTGCAGATTTTTGGGTTGCTCTTAACTGTTTGGAATGACTGAATAAAAATGCACAGAAAACTGTGCATCAATGCCCTGTTTTCTGTGCACCTATCGCCACGAGAACTGCTCTCGCTTCTCCATCTCTTGAGGCATTCTTATTGAAGGTCTTCACGTGGCGGGGAAAAAACTTCTAGGACTTCTGAAGATGACTCAAGGCACCTTCCACTATGGACCACATTGGAGGGAACCCGATACACGCACCCCTCACCTACGACTCTCTTCTCTTCTCCGATAACCAGTTCAATAAGTCCTTTGAGAACTGTGCCCATCTGTTCATGGGGGTGATTGTGTTCGGGTATTTTTGCGCCGGGCTCAAGATGAAAAAACGCCATGGTCATCCTTTCACCCGGAATGACCCTTATTTGAACGCCGTCAGCAGGTTCTTTCTTCTCCACCTCTTTTAGAAGAAAATAGCTCATTCTTAAATTCTCCCCTCTCCCTTCCCATTGCATCCGGCTCAGAGAAGAGGGGGAGGGCTTGGGCCGTGAGCCTCAAGGCCGAACGGTTGGGAGGCTAGATACCGCAGGTTCTCCTCACCTCCTCGTTCTCTAACAGTTCTTCAACGGCTCCCTCATAACAGATTCGTCCCTTGTCAATGATATAGCCAAAGTCACTCAGTCTCAGCGTGAATTTCACATTCTGCTCAGCCAGTAAAACCGTTAGACCCACCTCCTTCAGGGTTGTGATGGTTTCCCCAAAGGCTCGGACCAACGCAGGGGCCAGACCCTCGGTCGGTTCATCCAGGAGCAGGAATTCGGGGTTTCCCATCAATGCCCTGCCAATGGCCAACATTTTCTGCTCCCCTCCGCTTAGAAGACTTCCCCTCCGTGAATCCAAGTCTTTTAACGCGGGAAAGAGGTCATATACCCTCTCCTTGTCCCATTCCCTGCCCTCTCGGGCCTTCCTGGCGGCGATCTCCAGGTTCTCCCCTGCACTAAGATCCGCAAAAATCCTTCTATCATCCGGGACGTAACCGATTCCTTTTCTTACAAGGATATAGGGTTCCTTGCCGGTGATATCTTCTTCCTTGAACCTTATTCGCCCCTCCTTAGGGGGAGTCAACCCGAGAATACTCTTGAGGGTGGTGGTCTTTCCGGCCCCATTTCGGCCCAAGAGGCAGACCACTTGCCGCCGATCCACCTTGAGGGAGACGCCAAACAGGATGTGACTCAACCCATAAAATGTATGAATTTCGTTTACCTCAAGCATTACGCCTCTCCCAGATAGGCCTCCTGCACTTCATCATTCTTCCTCACCGCTTCCGGCTCTCCCTGGATAATCGTGTTCCCATGGTGCATCACCATGATACTCTGTGCCACATCAAAGACCACGTCCATATCATGCTCGCAGAAGAGAATGGTCAATCCCCTCACGTCAGCGAGCCGCTTGACAAGTTTCATGGTCAAATTCGTCTCCTCCGGGGACATGCCTGCCGTGGGCTCGTCCAGGATGAGCAACTCCGGCTCATTGCCGAGAGCTATCGCAATCTCCAGAATTCTCTGGTCCCCATACGAGAGGGAACCAGAGATGTGCTCCCCTTTGTCCAAAAGGCCCACACTTTCCAGGATTCGGTTTGTTTGCTCCACGGCCATTTTGTGGGCCGGCCGAAAGAGTTTGTTGCTCTTTTTCTGCTGGGAGAGCACCGAGACCTGGACATTCCTGAAGACCGAAAGGCGCTGAAAAATGTTAGCGATCTGAAAAGAGCGGGCGATTCCTCTTCTGCAGATTTCATACGTGGGCAGCTTGGTTATATCTTTCCCGTTAAAGACAACCTTGCCTCTGTCCGCTTTGAGTTGCCCAGATATGAGGTTAAAAAGCGTGGTCTTTCCTGCACCGTTGGG
>JASFIT010000435.1:0-3868 GCA_050122535.1 Desulfobacteraceae bacterium
CACGATGCTCCTGGATTCCGGGTCTCGCCAGGAATGACGGTTTTGTTAAATCGTGACACAATCCATCGATGGGGGGGAAGTGAGGGTAGATTTCACAGATTCGAGTTGTGACTGTCGAGAAACCGACTTTCTAGAGGCTGACGGAAAATGTCCATATGCAAGGCTTCCGAAATCCCGAGGAATGAGGCGTACAGAGAAGTACGCCGCAATGACTTGCCCTATTAAATCGGCTACGCCGTCTCGCAAAGCGAGAATTTAACAGGGCGGGGGACGAGGATAACGCAGCAGATGGGCGTTTTCCGTCAGCCTCATTGGAGGATGATGAATGAAGTTGTTTACACCGAAAATGCGTGATCATGATGAATTTGGCCACGCTGATCCCTATCCCATGGACAAGATAAAACGGGTGGATCGGCCCACGACCAGGATTAACGATGACCTTGTTGAGCGGGTAGATGAAAGGGAGAGTGGCTTCATGCGAGCTGGACGTGGGGATTTCGGCCCTCGTCTCAAGACGGAGTATTTCCGGTTCGTGCAAAAGCATCCCCTTTCCAACGCCCTTGTGAAGATGGGATTCACCTTAAGAAAAGTCGTGGACGGGGAAGTGGCTGACAAGATAGCGCCCCTGCCTGATGATCCCATCTGGATGGCCGGGCACATCAAGGAGACGGCCTACTTCTTGCGTGCAGACTTGGTGGGTATCTGCGAATTACCCCCTTATGCCGTCTATTCTTGGGGGGCCTGGCATGGGGGCGAGAAGATCGAGCTGAATCACAAGTATGCCATTGCCATCGTGATCGATCAGGACTCTCGGACCGAGCTCGCCTTTACAGGAAACGACTGGATAAGCAACTCCATGAGCTTCATGTCCTACACCACTTCCGGCTTTATCGCCTGTATTCTGGCTGACTATATCCGCCAACTGGGTTATCCCGCCCGGGCGCACCATGCCCTGAACTATCAGGTTGTGGTGCCTCCCATTCTGCTCTGGGCCGGTCTGGGCGAGATGTGCCGCATCGGGGACATTGTGCTCAATCCATTTTTAGGACCACGCTTCAAGGTTGCAGTGGTGACCACAGATCTGCCTATGGCCATCGATAAGCCTATTGATTTCGGGTTACAGGATTTTTGTGACAAGTGCGGCAAGTGCGCGCGTGAATGCCCCTCCGGCGCCATCAGCCATGGGGACAAGGTGATGCACAACAACTATGAGAAGTGGCCCAATGATGTGGAGAAGTGCACTGCCATGCGGGTGGGCAACAAGTACGGCTCCGGATGTGGTACCTGCATCAAGGCCTGTCCCTGGAGTAAACCCTATACGCCCTTCCACCGCACGGCCAACTGGACTGTGCGCAAGATTCCCGCGGCCCAACGGATGGCCATCTGGGCGGATGATTTGTTAGGTTATGGCAAGCCTGACCCTGAGCTGAAGTGGTGGCTCGATCTGGAAGATGTTGACGGGGAGATTCGCATTCCCCCTAAGAAAGGGAACAATGACACGCAAAGCAATTAGGGGATAGGCTGGTTTATTGGCATAAAAAGAGAGTAAAGAAATGAGAAAAGTCGTCTTGGTCGATGATGTGAAATACGAAAAAGTTGATTGGGGATTAACGAAGAATCTCGTTGGGCCTCAGAATGTTAAGTCGAAGAGACTTAAGGTAAATATAACTGAATATCTGCCAGGTTACGTTCACAAGCTCCACGCGCATCCTGGCCAGGAAGAAGTTATTTATGTCTTATCGGGTAAAGGTGTCACGGAAACAGAAGAGGACAGAAGGGAAATTGGACCAGGTTCTGTGGTCTTTGTCCCTGCAGGGCTTAAGCATGCCACATTGAATCTGAGTGATTCCGAGCCTCTCAAGGCAATCATAATAAAGGCACCCCCAGCGTAAAGTCCTGAAGAGAACAGCCGATACAGTTCTCTGCTCACGTAAGGGGGACCGTTCATGCAGAAATTGCTTTGAGGGTAATATTTAAGACGTGACCCCACTCACATCCTAAGAAGTGAAAATGGAGGATGTGGCCATGCACGTGAAAGAAGCTATCGCTGAGCGCCGGAGTATCCGCCAGTATGCTGAGACATCAATCCCCCAGGAGCATATGGACATACTCTTCAAGGCCCTGCAATTGGCCCCTTCGGCCAGTAACCTTCAGAACTGGGAGTTCATCTTCGTCCGCGACCCTGATCTCAAGAAGGATCTCGTCTCTGCCTGCTATCTCCAGAAGTTTGTGGGTGAATGCACCTATTTCATTGCTGGTGTAGCAGACCCTTCCTTGAAATGGCATATGGTGGATATCACCATCGCGCTTACCAACTTTACCCTTCAGGCCGTCGAGTTAGGCTATGGGACATGCTGGATCGGTGCTTTCAATGAATTCATGGTTAAAGAATTGCTGGGTGTACCCGAGGACAGGAAAGTGGTCATCTGCATGACTTTCGGAATGCCGAAGATGATACCTCCCGCCAGAGGAAGAAAGGCGATCGAGGAGTTCGTGTTTCTGGACAGTTATGGTCGCCGATGGACGAATACTTCGTGACCCCGAAGCACACAAGAGGAAATGATCATGCCTTTATCTGTCGTCGATCTATATCAGAAAGTATTGCCTAAAACTAACTGTAAAGACTGCGGTTTTCCCACCTGTTTGGCTTTCGCAAGCATGGTGGTTTCCGAAAAGCTGCCGCTGAAAAACTGTCCCCACTTGGCTCCGGATGTGGTTGAAGAATACCAGCCGGAACTGGATGATCAGCATGCTGCTGGGAAATGGACTAAAAGAGATATGGCTCAAGAGGCGCTTGAATGGGCCAAGGAACGTGCAGCGTCCATGCGGATAGAGGATCTTCCTGATCGTATTGGGGGGACATTGATACAAGATGGCGATACATCCATCCTAGAGCTGCCCTACTTTTCAGATTTCGTCCTTATTAAAGAGGGGAGTATTTCAAAAGGAGACGGCTCTGAATTGAACCGCTGGGAGCAGGTTTTCATTTACAATCACATGGCACAAGGAGGGAGTAGTCCACCTGGCGAAGACTGGATGGGCCTGGAACAATTTCCTAATACCATATCCAAAATAAAGTCCATGAGGGAACACGTGGAAATCCCTTTGGTAGAACGATTCAAGGGGAAATCAGATGAATTGATCGAAATGGCCCTGCCTCTAGGTGGTATAGATGTGAAGGATCAAAACCCATCAGCGGATGTGGCTTTGCATTTCAGACCACTTCCCAAGGTGCCTGTACTGCTGATGTTCTGGGACGAGGAAGAGGCTGAAACCTTTGATGCACAGGTCAAGCTGCTGTTTGACAAAACGATCACCGAACACCTGGATATCGAATCCATAATCTTTCTAAGTGAGAGGCTCAGGCAACTCCTTTGTGGCGAAGATGGATAAAAGGGATGGATAATTTTCGGTCTCTAGGGACTGGAATTCCTGTTTAAGTAGTATTCAAAGGTTTGGCGGGTGGTCTTTTCAGGGACGTAACCGAACACTTCTTTGAGGCGGCGGTTACTCAACACGGGACGGTAGCGGAGAAACCCAATCTGCTCTGGTCCATACTGCGTCAGGCCACACTTTTTAAGAATCCAGAGAAAGATCCTCACCAGCCATACCGGAAAAGAGAGGTAAGGCTTGCCCATCATCGAAGCCATCTCGCGCATCGTGATTATCCCGTCTCCTGCAAGGTTGTAAATGCCCGTGAGATTCTCTTTAATTCCCTTCATGATACATGCGATCACATCCTTGTCCCAGATGAGAACGAAGGGAGCATCCACACCCATAAGGCCCATAATGACGGCCTTTTCAAAAAACGCGGTTATCTGATTATTAGCCGTGTCCCCAAGAATGGTCCCTGGTCGGAATATAAGCT
>JASFIT010000436.1:0-3856 GCA_050122535.1 Desulfobacteraceae bacterium
GCTTTGGTTTTAAGACAGAAGTACATACCATTTTGCTGGACCTGTTCTCTTATTGTTGGGTGCAAGGTCCGGCGCATTTCTTTTTTGCGCCACTAAATATCCCCTATTCTATCCTTCGGCTTTTGAGCCTTAGGCAAAGTCAAAGTGAATAGCGATCCCTTACCCAGTTCACTCTCCACATGAACCTGTCCCCCATGAGCTTGAACAATGGTTTTTACCGCTGCCAAGCCCAGACCGAAGCCTTCCATCTTCCCTCCGATCTGCCCTCGATGAAAAGGGTCAAAAATGTATGGAAGATCAACGGGATGGATTCCAGTTCCTTGGTCCATAAACCTTATGATGATCTCTCGATCGGTCTCTTGAGTTGAAATGAAGATCTTTCCTTCTTCTTTTGAGAATTTGAGGGCGTTGTCCAACAGGTTGGTAAAAACCCTGCCTATCTGGCGGGAATCAGCCTCTATGATGGGCAGCGCTTTTTCGTTTTGGAGTTCCAGTTCGACTCCGGATTGCAAGGCTCTCAGTTGGTATGCATCCACGAGTTCCATCAGTTTCTTATGCAGCGAAGTGGGGCTAAAATCTAGTTTTAATCTTCCTGTTTGCAGACGAGAAAATTCGAGGAAATCATCGACCAGGTCTTCAAGTTTGCCTGATTCATTCTTAATAATGTCAAGATATCTTTCTTGTTTTGCTTCGCCAATGTCTCTCCTTTTCTCTCGAAGACGAAGGACAAATCCTCCTATTATGGTGAGAGAGGATCTGATATCATGAGCAATCATTGATATGAAATTCTCTTTCTCACGTTCAAGGGCTTTTAGACGGGAAATATCCTGAAAGGCCTCCACTCCGCCAATGAGCTTACCTTCATCATCTAACAGCGCTGCAGTATTCATTCTGACTGGAATGTACTCCTTCTGCTTGTTTTGGATGGTAGTCTCCACCCGTACAATCGGGTTTTGACGATCAAGTACTGTTTTCAATGGGCATTTGATGTTGCACATTCCACCCTGCAAGATTTCACCACAATAACGTCCCTGGGCCTCTTTTGCCGAATATCCAGTAACTTCTTCAGCCCAGGGATTAAAGTTGGTAATTTCCCATTCAGAACTGACCGTAATAACCGCAACGGGCAGACTGTCAATTATAAATCTATAGGAAGCCAGGTCTTGGACATCATTTTTACTATCTGTGGCCTTAGTTAGACCTCCGACAGTACTTTCCATGAGAACGACTCCTTGATCTCAATTTCCTTATACTTGGGTTCCTCTTTCTTGGGGATGGTCACTTTCAATATGCCTTTATCGAAAGTCGCTTCAAACTTATCATTATGCAACCAACCGACTCCCCTCCTCGATACTACCTTCAAGTTTTTGCAGCAGCGCAAATGTGCCCAAATTTGGATATAATTGGCCTAGGAGAGCCAAAGATATCCAGCCCTTCTCCTCAGAGACTACGATGATCAAGGCATCACTCACTTGGCTCAGGCCTACAGCTGCCGCATGTCGTGTTCCCAGGCCGAGAGCCTCAAATCCGTGAGGGTGGGGTGCGAAGGGAAGTAAACACCCGGCTTTAACGATGCGGGCGTCTCTGATCAGCACGGCCCCATCATGCAGTGGACTTCCCGGGTAAAAAATGTTCTCCAGAATTTTCGCACTTACAACGCCATCAATGAAGACTCCACCCTGGAAGTACTCATCCAGGCTGTCCGCTTGCTCGATGACAATGGTTCCACCATGACGGTTCCTGCTCAGCTTGGAAACTGCAAGGGCGACCACCTCTGGAACCTTAATGCTTTGAGAAATGCATCCTTTGAGATGGGTTTGCAGGAGACTCTGCTCTAACTTGCTGAGTCCATCCCGTATTTTGTATATCTTTCCTAAGAGGTTGCTTAACTGAGAGCACCTGTTCAAACCTGATAGAGACTGCTGAACGCGAGTAAGCTGGCCTTTTATCTCTTCAAGTATGGCCTTAAAGTCTTCCTCTTCAATAAGCATGTTTTTGTTATTTGGTGGGTTCATTTCTGCCTTTTCTACTGGCGTATGCTGTGTAACCAGAGTTCGCATAAACCAATTTTTCTTGTTTGTGATCTTGTGAACTGCCTGTTTTTTAGATTGGCTTTTCTAATTTATATAAAATCTGGCACTTGGTTGAACCGCTCTTTGTCAGCACCTGAGGGCAAAAAGGATGCCTCCAATGGCAAGTCCAAAAACAAGATTGAAAACCTTTATGAACACGGAGTCTTTAATACTATAGGAGAGTAAAGGGAGCATCCCGTGCCCGTCTTGGACAAATGAGGCGGTAAAGAGCACGGAAAACGGTACCATCCCTTGCGCATACATCATCACAAATATGAGGTGTGGTCCTGATTCTGGAACTATCCCAAGGAGGGCGCCAATGACTAATACCCACACCATATGCTGATGAATAAAGGTATCTAGGTTCCAAAAGGCTAAGCCCCAATGTACAAAAAGCAACGCACCAAAGCTCCATAGAAAGACCCGGAAAAGATGCCTCTTGATGATGTGATCCCATATATGTGAATGCAGATAGTGCTCCGAAGTCACCGCAGCTATATAGAGGGAACACAGTCCAAGGCCAATAAACGTAGTCCGTTTCCAATCCCAAGAGGTCGGAGCCAGAATTCCGAACAGGACCAGAACCAGAAAACAAAGTATAAGCAGTAGGAAGAGAAATCGCGTAAAGGAAAGGGAACGGAAATTCTCTCGAACATTATTTAGTTTAAAGGTTTTTTCAACATCATCGCCATTCTCTGCGCTAACCATACAATTTTCGCAATCTACTTCAAGGCAAGATTCACAAGGAACTATTCTGAGAATTTTGATAAGCTTATCGCTTATCCATGCAAAGACGATTCCCAACGCGAATAGCAGTAGGAAAAGGATTACGGCTGTACCTGGGAATTGAGCGAGCATTACAAAGGCCTCGTCTCCCGAAGTCGCTATCATTCCGCCTACAATGGAACCAAAACCGATCACGCCGTGCACATAAAGGCTCACGTTCATGAAGGCACCCAGGCAACCAGGCGTTGAACCAAGAAAAGATGATAAGGTGTATTGCCTCCACTGTCCTCCTTTTATCATGTGTGACATCCGTCTCTTGCTGGCCGTATCGATAAAGTCGACTAGAAGCATCATTACAAAAACAAATACGGTGATCATCAATGCATGTTTGAAAACCGCTAAGAAGTCCATTTCGTAAACTCTACCGTTCGTACTATATGTCCTTAGTTCAATTTCTACATTGGGACCAGATTTGCAGACTTTGTTGGCGTCAACAAAACAGCATTTATTGTCGTGTCATGGCAGTGCCGCACTTCGGGCATGTCTGTCTAAAACATGGTATTCCGATCTCATGGGTAATTTCTGTCCCACAGTTTGGGCAAATGCAGACACCGCCAGATCCAAGACCAAAACCACCGCCTCTGCCCTGACCACCGCCTCTGCCCACCCTTCTACCTGCTCCGCGCCCTCCGCCTTGAGGTCCTGTTCCATCGCCTCTTGGCATTCAATTCACCTCCTTTCTGATTACCTTCATGAGTCTATGATCCTTATGGTCTGGTACCTCTTAGTTTCGCCAGAGCCTGATGCGCGGCATTTATCAGGGGGTGTACTGTTGGCGATGATGTGAGCATTGGGTGTGTAGCGATTTGCATCATGTCCATCTCACGTACGGTAACCTTCTTCTGAATGGCAAGTGCCACTGTATTGACTAGCTCTCCAACCGATGGACCACCAGACATCTGGCCACCAAGAATGATGCCCGACCTATCCGCAAAAATCAGTTTCACCTTGAGCTCCTTTGCCCCAGGAAGCGTCCCTGGGTGACGATCGGATGCAGT
>JASFIT010000437.1:0-3818 GCA_050122535.1 Desulfobacteraceae bacterium
GGTTTCAGCGATGGCAACCTGGAAACCATCAAGAAATTTATCTATCAACCTCAAGGAATGATTCTGATCACAGGGCCCACTGGGAGTGGAAAAACATCAACGCTCTATGCGTGTATGCGACAGGTCAGGTCTGACGAAGTCAATATTGTCACGGTCGAAGACCCGGTGGAATATGAATTGGCAGGCATCAACCAGGTGCAGATAAACGAGAAGGTGGGTCTGACATTTCCCTATGTGCTCCGTTCAATCCTGAGGCAAGATCCGAATGTGATCATGATCGGGGAGATAAGGGATGTGGACACGGCTGAAATTGCTCTTCAGGCCTCCATGACCGGTCATTTGGTCTTATCCACACTGCACACCAATGATGCTCCATCGGCGGTAACGCGCCTTGTTGATATTGGAATGCCACCCTACCTCATCGCATCCTCTGTCGTAGGTGTCATTGCCCAACGATTGGTAAGGACCATATGCCCTGAATGCAAGGAGGAATATGTGCCGAAACCAGATCAACTCGACCGCCTAAACCTCAATAAAGACGAACTCCCCTTCAAATTCTACAGAGGGGCAGGCTGTTCCAACTGCAACAACTTGGGTTACAAGGGGAGGACTGTGCTTGAGGAGGTCATGGTCATGGGACGAAAGGTCAGGGACCTGGTACAGTCTGGGGCATCGTCTGATGAAATTAGGGATGCTGCCATGGCCACAGGTACGACGACCCTGGGAATCAGTGGCCTAAAGAAGATCGAGTTGGGAATCACGACCATAGATGAGGTTTTGAAAGCGGTGCAGGAAAAGGAAGAGTTAACATCCATCTGTCCGAATTGCGGAAAGGGGGTCAGCCTGGATTTCAGAGATTGCCCCTTTTGTAACAAACCGATGGTTCCCACCTGCACGGAGTGTGAACGCATTGTTCAGCCAGAGTGGGTGGTTTGCCCATTTTGTCGGCATGAATTAACGACGGCCAATTAACCGGTCCTCTATCCCCCGATTTCAGAATAATCCTACATTTCTCGAAAAATAGTTGCCATTTGGTGAAACAAAGGTTAAAAGAAGCGCTTATAGAAAATCTCAGAGGAATTTATTTATGGCAAGGGTATGTGAAATTTGCGGTAAAAAGCCACAGGTGGGATATAATGTGAGCCATGCTCATAATAAGACCAAGAAACGCTGGTATCCGAATCTTCAAAAAGTGAGAACTGTCAAAAACGGGCAGACCAGGAGAATGAGGGTCTGCACCAGTTGTATCAAATCCGGTAAGGTTGTGAAGCCCTGATTATAGTCTTTCTACGAAAAGCACGTCTCTCACCCTTTTTATGGCCCCCATAATATCCTGAAGCTGCTCAAAGTTTTCCACCTCGATGGTGAATAAGGAGATGCCTTTTTTGTCCATGGTGGTTTTCACTTCAGCCTGGATGATGTTGGCATCATTCTGGGCCATAATGGAGCTGATATTCGCCAAGATGCCTTTCTTATCCACTGCAGTCACCTTCAGTCGAGCGAGATAGACATCCTGCTCAGATGGTTCCCACATGACTTCCACGAGGCGCTCGGTGTCGGCATCAAGGATGTGCCGGCAATTGTGTTTGTGGATGGTGACACCCCGCCCGCGTGTTATAAAGCCGACAACATGCTCACCCGGCAAAGGATGACAGCAATTGGCAAAACGTACCAGGATGTCGTCCAGCCCTTTCACCTTGATCCCACGGGTACTTTTTTTCCGCTTTATACGGGAGACCACCTTACCCACAAGGCCGGTGGGCTTTTCCTCCTCAATCCCCAACTTCGGTTTAAGGCGACCGATCACCTGATTTGCTGATAACTTGCCGTATCCGATGTTGGCAAGCAGATCTTCAACTGAGTGGAAGGAGAGATCCCTTGATATGCTTGAGATTTGCTCACTTTTCAATATGTTGGGAAGACTCAAGTGGGACTGTTCAAGGCCCTTTTCAAGGATTTCCTTCCCCAGACTAATACTTTCGTCTCTTTCCTGATTTCTGATCCATTGTCTGATCTTGGTTTTGGCCCGGGAAGTCTTTACAAAATCAAGCCAGTCCTCATGCGGGTGCTGTCTTTTGGATGTGATGATCTCCACAATGTCCCCGTTTCTCAACTGGTATCGCAGGGGGACCATTTTGCCATTTACTCTGGCCCCGATGCATTTTTCTCCCACTTCTGAATGAATGCTGTAGGCAAAGTCAATGGGGGTGGCCCCTTTTGGAAATTCTTTTACCTCTCCTTTGGGCGTGAACACATAGACCTCGTTCGGAAACAGGTCCATACGAACGGTATCCAGAAATTCCTGGGGATCTTGGAGATTCTTTTGCCATTCTAGAAGCCGTCTGAGCCATGCAAATTGTTTTTCATCCGTTTTGCTTGCCACCCGCCCTTCTTTGTACTTCCAATGTGCGGCAATGCCCTCTTCAGCTATCTGATTCATCTGCCACGTCCTGATTTGGACCTCCATCCTTTGCCCAAGAGGACCAACCACCGTGGTGTGAAGAGACTGGTACATGTTTGCTTTGGGTAGGGAGACATAGTCCTTGAATCTCCCAGGGACTGGCTTCCACATGGCATGGATAAGACCCAGGACCTCATAACACTCCTTCACTGAATTCACGATAACGCGCAATGCCAAGATGTCATATACCTGGTCCACGGTGAGGTTCTGGTCTTTCATTTTGTTATATATGCTGTAAAAGTGCTTTTGCCGGCCCTTGATGGTGGCCTCGATGCCCGATTCTTTGAACTTTTCATTCAGGAGTTCCTTGACTTCCCGGATATATCTTTCCCTCGCTCCACGTCTTTCGGCAGTCTCAGACTTTATGGTTTCATAAATCTCCGGCTCCAAATAGTACAGACAGAGGTCTTCCAATATGGATTTCAGCCAGTAGATGCCCATTCTGCCCGCCAAGGGAGCGTAAATCTCGAGGGTCTCCCTGGCGATCAGCTTTTGCTTTTCAGGGGCCTGGAAGCCCAGGGTCTGCATATTGTGCAGTCTGTCGGCAAGCTTCACCATGATGACGCGGATGTCCGTGGCCATGGCGAGGATCATCTTCCGCATGTTTTCCGCTTGACGTTCTTCGTGGCTGGTAAACTGCATCTTGCTGATCTTTGTAACCCCATCTACAATATTGGCCGCCTCTTTGCCGAAGAGGCGCTCTATCTCGGGTAGTTCAGCATTTGTGTCCTCCAGCGTGTCATGGAGAAGACCAGCCACCACACTGATCACATCCATCTTCATCCGAGTGAGGATATAGGACACCTCTAAGGGGTGCGAAAGGTAGGGTTCCCCGGAAAGACGAACTTGGCCCTGATGAACTTTGGCGGAGTAAACATAGGCCTTTTCTACAAGACTCAAGTCTGCCTTTGGGTGATAGCTGAGAAGTGAATTGGTAATATCATTTAATCGAATCATAGAGTTCTTTGACTTGTTGCTTAATGAGGGCCGGGGCATCCTGAAGTGGCACTCTGGAACTCTCCTTTTCAGTGCGTAGCTTCATTTCCACCTCGCCGTTCTTCAGGCTGCGCATCCCCACAGTAAGGCGGACAGGGGTGCCTAGCAAATCGGCGTCATTAAATTTAACGCCTGCCCTCAAATCCCTGTCGTCAAGGAGGACGTCTAGACCAGATTCTGATAATTCGCCGTATATTTTTTCAGAAGCCTTTACCACCTCTGCCTCGTGCATCTGCAGAGGCAGAATGACCACTTCAAAAGGCGCAAGGGGTATGGGGAAAATAATCCCGTTTTCGTCATGATTCTGTTCAATGGCAGCTGCAACCGTTCTTCCCACGCCGATGCCGTAACATCCCATGAC
>JASFIT010000438.1:0-3800 GCA_050122535.1 Desulfobacteraceae bacterium
TACTAGCGGGGGAGATATCGCTTTCTAATTTGATCATGCAGGCCTCTAGTCGTTTTAATACCTCAAGGGCTTAAATCCACAATCCCTTCCTTTCAAACCATGCGCTATTAACTTCACCGGCTCGTCCGGTCGAGGTAGATCTTCGCCAAAAATAAATGAAGGGGCTCCTCACCCCTTCAACCACTCCCCTAATTGTATTTGGTCCCATAAGCAAGCACCGCTCATAAGACGTCATTGCGAGTCACGCGGAGGCGGGACGAAGCAATCTCGAGGTTCCTTCGTCCTCCGGCACTTTGTAAGACTGAGTGCTCGACTCCTCGGAATGACATTTTGCTATTGATCAATGCAACAAATATCTTGGACTTGGTACTAACATTTATTGCGAAAATTACTTTTCTAGAGATGAACTGACCGCCTCGACGGTAAACTCGCTTACATTTTCCGGCAGTTTGTCGATGATGATCATGAAGGGGATGGTGGCGCCTGGCTGCATATTTAGATTCATCCTATTCCTGCCCGCCCGAGTCTTTAGTCCTTGGTTTAGCGTTTCGATGGGCATCTCTTTGATCTGTTTATCCGCAAAAGTATTCCCCGCGTAGGCCATTTTTATTTTGACCACCTTCCCTTTATCGTCCAGGATGGTGCCTTTGAGAAGGATGAAACTCGTTGGCTTGGGGTAGTTGTTGGTGACCATACCTTTGATAACGAAGAGCTGCCCGGCCTTACTGGATTGTATGAAGGAACCGGTAACGGCTTTGAAGGATAGCCTGGCCACGCCGGGATCGGTTACCTCCTGCTTGTTTGAAGACTTTAGGAAGGGTATAGAACCAGGAATGAGGTTCGGAGCAATTTTGGAAATGGCTATCGCGCCCCCCAAGATCAATAAGACAATCAGCAAAATAACAAGTAGAGCCCGCGACCGCCCCGTCTTTATCTTGGAGACTGGAGCCTCAGCACCCTCCAGTCCTTCTTCTGCCTCTTCTCTAGGCATATCTGCAGACTCCGCCGGAGCGCGCTCCTCCTCTTCAATATCAGGTAATTCGTCAGAAGGGACGGCTTTATGAACGTCGACTTCGTCCATGGCCTCTTCAAAAGCCAAATCAAAATTAGATTCGGCTGCGTCCTTACCTGGTGCTGCCTCTTCTTCATCAACATCAGGCTGTGAGTCAAGAGACAACGTCTCATCAAGCCCTTCCTCCAAAATCATATCGGTGGCAGGTTCTTCGATGAGCACCTCTTCTGGCGGATAGGCAATGAAAACATTTTTGCATACAGAGCACCTGACTTTTGAGCCTCCTGATTTCAACAGACCCTCGTCAAGGTTGTATTTAGATTCGCAACTTTCGCATTCTATGATCATAGTCACCCTCCTGCTTGGGTTGATACGACTTTCTCATCTCAAGACATAGATATCGCGGAGATATCTATACTGTTCATCATGGTCAAGCCCGTAGCCAACCAGAAAACCCTCTTTGACCTGGAAACCGCAATAATCAATTGCGACCTCTTCCTCGCGCCGCTCCAGCTTATCGATGAGAGCACAGATTCTAATGGACTCAGGGCCTCTTCCCTCGAGTCTCTTAACGATCTGACTCAAGGTGAGGCCGGTGTCCACGATATCTTCCACCACGATTACAGGCTTGCCCTGAATTGGGATTTCCACATCTTTCGTGAAATTTATGGTTCCGCTTGATGACGTACCAGATCCGTAACTCGCGGCCCTAATGAAATCAATTTTACAGGGAACGCTCATTTGCTTAACCAGATCAGCAAAGAAAAAAACAACCCCATTTAGTATGCCAACAAGAATAGGCTCTGTGCCTTCATAGTCAGAGGATATCTGATGGGCGAGTTCTTCGACCTTGCCTAGAATTGCTTTTTCAGGGATTAAGATCTCTTTTTCCAAAATGTCTTTTACTGACGTATAAATTTCTTTTTCAAGGGGTGAATCCTCGCCCTGCGGAATCCTGGCTAAATTCTACAGGCTATCAGATTAGATAAGATATTGAATTTTTTGTGAAATGTCAACTAGATAATTAAGGGAAATTCAGGAAATTTTATGAATTCTTTAACAAACCTTTACGTTCTTTAGCCTTTTGTTCCATATTTGCCAAAATTCCCCGGATCTTATAAACGATACTGTCGAAAAACCGGCCTCTGCGAGGCTGATGGAAAATGTCCAGATGCAAGGCTTCCGAAATCCCGAGGAATGAGGCGTACATAGAAGTACGCCGCAGTGACGAGGGATGAGGGTAACGCAGCAGATGGGCGTTTTCCAACAGCCTCAACATCCTCCTTTTACTCCTCCAAGAACGGGAGAGTGGCTTTTTTCCTGTAGGCCAAGGCGACGCATGAAGCGATCAGATTGTCCTTTTCGTCGGTCACGCGAATATCATAGGTCCCTGTTTTCTGGGAGCGATGTATTTCTTTTGACTCCGCCCGCAGTCTGCTGTTTTTATCTGGAGGCTGGTGGTAAGTGACTGTCACGTTAAGGGCGACCGCCACGCGTCCGTGGGAATTGCAGGAGACCTGGAATGCCTCGTCGATGAGGGAGAAGATGGCCCCGCCGTGAATCATTCCAAATATGTTGGTGTCGTCCTCTGAGGAGTCCATCTCCACAATGGCATGGCCCGGATTTAATTCCACTAACCGGATGCCCAGCTTGCGGGCGTACGCTTCATTTTCAACCTCTCTTGAAATGGAGGCAAGAACCTTTTTCTTATCCATGACCCTCACTCATCTTTCTGTGACCTGACTCTGGATACCGTCGGACTCCAGCTCCTGTCGTTGTTTCTCTGCACCCTCCTTGGTTATAAAAGTGCCGACCAACAATCGAGATCTTCCATCCTGTTCCTTTATAACGTATGTGGAGTAACCGAGTTTTTTCAATGCGAGTATCTTATCCTCTAACGCATGGGAAGAAGGATAAATACCGATCAGGTTGGCATATCTCGTTAACTTCACAGTAGCGTCCTTTAGTCCATGTTCTCGTCTGAACCTTTCAGCCTTGTCACGATTCTGGAAATGCCCGACAAATACTCTGTACCAAAGGCCATTGTCCAATTCCACCTTGACCCAATAGGCGGAGAATCCTTTTTTGCCGTAAATGGAAACGATGTTCTTTGCCCGCTCCAATCCCCGAAAATGATATAGGAGGATTGAGTAGGGATATGACGTGATTTCGTTGGAATGTGCGGGTATCTGGATTTCACGTACGGCCTTTGGCCCAGCCGGAGACTCGGGAAGTGGGCTCTTAACATCAGGCTCACTTTTCCCATGAGAAGTGGCCGGTTCCGGCTTTTTGGCGATTATCTCTTGTTTTTCTTCAAATGCTGGCTTTGTGATCTCTTTTTTGACAGGTGGGATCTCAGTACCCATCAGGGCCTTTGGCCTGGTTTTCGTCTCGTAAGCCGTACCTCTTGGTTTTTTAACAATTATTATTTTTGCCTTTTTTTGAGGAATCGGGCTTGAAATCTCTTTCTTGGTACGAGACTTCTTACTACTAATTAGTGCCTTTGGCACGGGCTGAGACGCGGGAACAGGGGTTTTAGGCTTTACCTCAGATTCTTTGACAGATGCCGGTTGCTTCGCCCCTGGTGAGACCTTCCTGGGCCTTCCTGGAATGGCCGTTTTTACAGGCACTCCTTTCTTGGCGTCTGGTTTTGTTTCATCTTTCTTGACTGCCCTTTGTGCATCCGATGCTTTAAAGGGATCTATGAGACCATTGTGCCAGAGGATGCCCACGGCAAGAATGACTGTGGCCACAAAGAGCAGGAGCAGTCTCTTGCTGATGCCCTTCT
>JASFIT010000439.1:0-3797 GCA_050122535.1 Desulfobacteraceae bacterium
CGGGGCGGGTACCCGGTTTCAGAAAAGGCATCGGGACCCATTTCCCTACCCAATGGGCAATGTGCGAGTTGAGATTTGGGAAGAATGGATAATCCGGTTTGGGAAACAGCTTGTAAACTTTCCTGTCTGCTCTGATAATTGCAAAAGGGCAGGCCCAGTGGTTATGGGCCGACCCCTCAATTCGCATACTTTTCTCCTTATATCAGATCAGACGAAATTAAGAGGATTTAAGGAAATGCTGGAGATGATAGCCTTCGGTTTTCTTTTGTGGCTTGACGGAGGTGCTTCACTACTCTAAACTTTCTTGTCCCAATAGGGTGTTTAAAACACTTACATTTCTGCGAGGTAATAGATGATGGTTTTTGAATTCTCTGAAAAGGCGAAGGCGTACCAGGAGCGGCTCAAAGTCTTTATGGACAAGTACATTTATCCCAATGAGGCGACATTTGCTAATCAGATTCGAGAGGGGGATCGGTGGCAGCCGGTGGCGATCGTGGAGGAGATCAAAAAAAAGGCACGTTCGGAAGGCCTGTGGAACCTTTTCCTCCCAGAGAGCGAGTACGGGGCAGGGCTAACCAACTTGGAGTACACGCCGCTCTGCGAAATCATGGGTCGTTCGCCCATGGCGCCTGAGGTATTCAATTGCTCTGCGCCTGACACAGGAAATATGGAAGTCCTGGTTCGCTACGGCACTGAAGAGCAAAAGGAACAATGGCTCAAGCCTCTGCTGGAAGGCGAGATCCGCTCCGCCTTTTGTATGACTGAGCCCGACGTGGCCTCCTCAGATGCCACCAACATCCGAGCCAGTATCGTTCGGGATGGCGATGATTATGTCATAAACGGAAACAAGTGGTGGGCATCTGGGGCAGGAGATCCCCGTTGCAAGATATTCATTTTCATGGGCAAGACAGACCCGGACGCGCCAAAACACCGGCAGCAGTCCATGATCCTGGTACCGAGCGATGCGCCGGGCGTGAAGATGGAGCGGATCCTTAAGATCTTCGGATACGACCATGCGCCCCATGGGCACGGCCATATTAAATTTGAAAACGTTCGAGTTCCGGTGTCCAATATATTGCTGGGAGAGGGAAGGGGCTTTGAAATAGCGCAGGGACGCCTGGGACCGGGCCGTATTCACCATTGTATGCGCATCATTGGTGTTGCTGAGCGTGCGTTGGAAGCGCTCTGCGATCGTGCGCAATCACGAGTTGCCTTTGGCAGAGCCCTCGCTGAGATGGGATCAGTGCGGCAAGACATGGCCAAATCCCGCATTGAAATTGATCAGGCGCGGCTGTTGACCATGTATGCTGCCCATATGATGGACACGGTGGGCAACAAAGTGGCGCGCGCGGAGATCGCCATGATCAAGGTGGTTGCACCCAATATGGCGTTAAGGGTGTTGGACCGTGCTATTCAGGTGCATGGGGGAATGGGCGTTTCTTCAGACACTTGGCTGGCTGCGGCTTGGGCCCATATCCGCGCGCTTCGCCTGGCCGACGGACCGGATGAAGTGCATCTGGAGACCATTGCCCGTTTGGAGCTAAAGAAGCACTGATGAGGACAAGAGAAGAAACCACTCAGGTCAGGTCTTCCCAGCGCTTCAATGAGGAGGCCCTTGCGGATTATCTTAGAAAGGAGCTGGGGGGCTTCTCCGGACCGCTAAAGGTCCGCCAATTTGAATATGGTCAGTCCAATCCCACATTTCTCATCTCAACCGACAGAAAGGAATGGGTCCTGCGCAAGAAGCCTCCCGGAAAGCTGCTCCCCTCGGCCCATGCAGTGGACCGGGAATACCGGATCATCAAGGCACTTGGTGACACCGAGGTCCCTATTCCCGAGACACACCTGCTGTGCGAGGACGACTCCATTATAGGCACACCGTTCTATATTATGAATCTGGTGGAAGGGAGGATTTTCCGTGATCCCACCGCACGCGGACTATCAGACAACAGGGAGCGGGGTGCCATATTCGATGCCATGAACGATACGCTCGCAAAGATCCATAGGGTGGATTGGGAGGCAGCGGGCCTGGCCGGTTACGGAAAGCCCGGGAACTACATGGCTCGACAGGTGGGCCGGTGGACGAAGCAGTATGAAGCCTCCAAGACCGAAGATATAGAGAGTATGGACAAGTTGATAGATTGGCTTCCGAAGAACGTTCCTGACGATGAGAGTACAACCATTGCCCACGGAGACTTCCGTCTCGAAAACTTGGTTATCCACCCTACGGAACCACGCGTGGTTGCGGTTTTGGATTGGGAGCTCTCTACTTTAGGCCACCCGCTTGCAGATCTTGCCTATAACTGTATGGTCTATCACATACCCGCACGGGGAGGTATTCGGGTCGGTTACAGTGGCCTTGATATCGGGGCCTTGGGGATTCCATCAGAGCCCGATTATGTATCCGCCTATTGCCGACGCACAGCTCGAACGGGAATTCCCAACTGGGAATTCTTTATGGCCTTCGGCATGTTTCGCCTTGCGGCCATTGTGCAGGGTGTCTACAAACGGGGACTGGACGGCATTGCCAGTTCTGACAAGGCAAAAACCTATGGCGAGCACGTGCAGTTTCTATCGGACATCG
The DNA here is from genome assembly GCA_050122535.1 of Desulfobacteraceae bacterium. Taxonomy (GTDB): domain Bacteria; phylum Desulfobacterota; class DSM-4660; order Desulfatiglandales; family HGW-15; genus JASFEQ01. The sequence continues at coordinate 2,585 of JASFIT010000439.1, forward strand.
CTTGGCGGATTGCCTCGGGCAGTGAAGGGATGAAGTGAAGGGAAGTATGCGCAATTCACTTGTTTCCATAGTCCGTTATGAGAAACCCTTAGAATCCGTACGGCGGGTTGTGGAGCTTTCCCATGGAATGGATCATATGCCTCCCAAGTCCAGGGTCTTTATCAAGCCGAATATTGTTTTCTGGACCAAGGCTGTTCCCTTTCCCAAGTGGGGTGTGATTACCACGTCTCGGGTCGTTGAGGACATGGTTGTGCTTCTCAAGGAGCGGGGAATTGATGACATCACCATCGGGGAGGGAGGCGTGACTCTAAAGTCAAAAGATCTGGAGACCCCTGCCCACGCCTTTAAAACCCTGGGTTATCACGCCCTGAGGAAACGCTACGGCGTAAAGTTTATCAATGTCTTTGAACGCCCCTTCGAGAAGGTGGACCTTGGTGAAGGCATAACCCTCAATTTTAACAGCGATATCTTGCATAGCGATTTTGTGGTGGACCTGCCTGTTTTGAAGACGCACTCTCAGACCGTGGTCAGCCTGGGTATCAAGAACCTGAAAGGGACCATAGACATCCGGTCGAGAAAGAAATGCCACAACGGCATACCGGGAATAGATCTACACGACATGGTCTCGCGACTCTACCGTCCCATGCCACCCATGCTCACACTCTTGGATGGGATATACACCAACGAGCGGGGACCGAATGTGGACGGGCGAATAAGACGGAGCAACATCCTCGTGGCTTCAACAGATCTCCTCTCTGCGGACATGGTGGGAGCCAAGGTGCTCGGGCACGATCCTACGGAAGTGCCGCATCTGGTCTATGCGGCCCTCGACAGGGAACGGCCCACGGATCTCTCCGATGTGCAGGTGGTTGGCGAACGGATAGAAGCGGTGGCTTCTCCCCATGAACATAAATGGCCCTACAACGAAGAGGGGACTTTACCAGTGGCTATGGCAAAAATGGGCATCAAGGGCCTGTCCTATCCCAAATATGACCTTTCCATATGCACCTATTGCTCGGGTCTTACCAGAATGGTCCTTATGGCCATTGCCCAGGCCTGGAAGGGGAAACCGTGGGAAGATGTGGAGGTGCTGACGGGAAAGGAGATGAAAGCGACGCCCGGGCATAAGAAGACCATTTTGCTTGGAAAATGCATTTACCAGGCCAACAAAGATAATCCCCATATCCAGGAGATGCTCGCCATAAAAGGGTGT
>JASFIT010000440.1:0-3796 GCA_050122535.1 Desulfobacteraceae bacterium
TTCTCAATCTCTTCCACAGTCTTCTCCAACTCTTCCACAATATCAAATTCCCTGCTCAGTTCTGTGCTTTTACCATACTCCTCTGTCATATCTATTTCCTTTTCTGTAAATTTGAAAGATTATATCAAAGGATTAACTCCTCAATCCCCTCTGCCACTGAGGACCTGTTTCCTATTCTTCATGGAAACTAAGACGTATCCTCTTCTAAGCTCATCCGTACAAGATCAATAGATGGGAATTGCGTACGCGGTAAGAGTACAATAAATCAGCCTTTTGGTCAAGATTATGCGTGCGCCAAGACAAGGAAAAGCCCTGCCAATCTATGGCAGGGCTTTGATGGATGGATGGTGAGGCCACGCCTTACGTTCTGATCTCCTGTAACATAAACAAAAGGTAGGAGATGGCAAAGCATATCAGGGTGATCGCCAACAGGGCCACCATATGGGGATAAACCACAACAATGCTCTGGCCAAGGGACAGGGGATTTTGGAAACGGGATAGAGAGATTTGTTCAGCAAAGCCCATCAAATGCAGGCGCGTGGTCTTCCGGGTTGGATCCACAACGACAGCCGCGGAGTTAGAATAAAGGATCATCGGAGAGAAAAGGGAAACCCCTTCCCTAATGCGCGCATTCTTAACGAGCGCAGCTGGACTGGCTCCCTCTTGTTGTTCCACAGGCGCCACGGTATTGGCCACCAGCACAGGAGCTCCGTACCCCATAAAGGGGCAGAGGAAGAGCCACAGTGCCGCCGTAGCAAGGAGCGATGTGGCCATACTCCTAAAGGAGATGGAGAAGAGGATGGCTATCCCTAGCCAGAATGAGATATAAAAGATGCTGATGACAAGATAGACAAAAAGACGCAGAATCTCCTCCACCCCGGGCACGACACCTAAAAGGATGAGCCCAAAACCGGAGATAACCAGGACAACGGATACCAGCATGATGGCAATATTGGTCAATCCGGCAAGAAATTTGCCGTTAATGACCGCATCCCTGTAAATGGGCTGAGATACCAGCTTGATCAGGGTCCCATGGGCCCTCTCCCGGTTAATGGCGTCAAAGCCCAACACGAGCCCGATGAGCGGACCAAAAATGGCGACAAATTGGACCATGGAGAACAGGACCCCGGGCGTACTGAAGAGCATGAGAAAGACAAACTTGGGTTTGGCCACACCTTCCAGGTTTTGTCTCACGTTTATCCCCGCCATATAGCTGAGAATGAAACTGATCAGGGCAATAAATGCAAAGAGGATAACAAATCTGTAGCTGCTCATGTGGTCAGCCAGTTCTTTTTTGTAAACGGCCCATAGGCCTTGCATAACTATACCTCCTGAAAATACTTCATATAAACTTCTTCTAGGGTGTATTGTTTGTCTCCCACACCCAGTTTTTCTCGAGCCAGTGCCTCAATTGAGTCCTCGGCCACCATTTCTCCATTAATCATGATTCCCACACGGTGGGATATCTTCTGCACCTGGTAGAGATTGTGGGAAGAAATAAGAACCGTGATTCTTTTTTCCCGGTTCAAGGACTGGATGAGTTCAATCAGGCGAAGGGCACCATCTGGATCCAGTCCAAGGGTCGGTTCATCAAGGAAGAGCACCTTGGGATCCTTAATGAGGACCTCTGCAATCCCTAAACGTTGGTGCATGCCGCGAGAATAGGCGCTCACCTTTTTTTTTGGATCTCCGGTAAGCCCAACCACCTCCAAGGCCTCCTGAATCCTACCCTCGGCTTCACCTCTCTCCATTCCGTTCAAATCGGCAATGTATTGGAGGCTTTGCACTGCGTCCAGATCCCCGTAAAAGCCCACGTTTTCAGGGAGATACCCCACAAATCTTTTGACATCTCTTGCCTCTCTCAAAGGATCGAGTCCACAGACTTTGGCAGAGCCCTCCGTAGGCTGACTGAGTCCCAGAAGCATCAGGAGTGTCGTGGTCTTGCCAGCACCGTTTGGTCCCAGAAACCCAAAGATCTCCCCTTCTTCAACTTTGAAGGAGAGATGGTCTACCGCGGTTTGGCGGCCATACCTTTTGGTTAGATCGTTCGTCTCTATGATTGTTTGGGTCTCCATTTTAGCGCCTTCCAAACCTGAAAAATGTGGTCAAAAGGCCCGCAACCACGACCAAAATGATAATGACCCCTATGAGTCCCCAGGCGGTGGATGCTTTCACTGTGACTCTAAACTCCAGGTTCTTTTTGGCCTTCTCCCCCTCCACCGCAAGACCGACGGAATAATCTCCTACCAAGGCCTCTTCGGCCGGTGCAATCGTCACTTTTACCTGTTTGAGTTCTCCGGGAGCAAGGGTCTCAAGCTTTTCCGGCTTGAACTCCACCTTCCAGTTTTCGGGCTCGAAAGAGAGGAACTTGACGTTGTTCTGTTTGGCAGAACCGGTGTTTTTCACATATAAGGAGAGATTGGCCTCTTTTCCTCTCAAGGCACTTAATGAGAGAAGGCCATCGGCGGTCCCCGCATCCAGCTTGTACGTCCCTGTCAGGACCACCATGATCTCCGCTTCTGCCTTGGCCTCTGCCGAGCTCACCTTGACTTTGAGGGGGTATCTGCCGGGTTCAGCCAAGAGGTAGGGTTTCACCTCCACGGCCATGGTCTCGCTCTGGCCCTGCTTTATTCTCAGGCTTGAGAAGTATTTCTCCTCATAGGCTGGTTTGAATTTGATGTCCCAGTTTCTCGGGCCCTCATAGGCGAGGTTGAAGACCGTGTCTTTATCCAGTTTGTTTTCCACTTCCAGAGAAAATTCAAACGTGGCATCCGTGGGACCTTCGAGCACGGGATAGGACGTGGTGATTTTCACGTCTTTGGACCTTTTCTCCTCCTGCTTAGGTTTTACGGTGATGACCACCTTACCTGATGACGTCAACTCTCCATCTTGGGTCCGGCCTTTGACCAAAAACGTATATTTGCCCGGGCCCACATCGTCATCCGGCTCGGCCTTAAGCGTCAGGCTCCTGGATTTATCGCTTTCCACATAAACGCCGGTTACCCCGAAGCTGTAAGTCTTTACCATCGCCGTCCAGCCTTTAGGCACCGAGGGGAGGGTAAGTTCAATAATCTCATCCTGCCTCCCCTTATTCACGACCTTTAAGTCTACGCTCACATCTTCCCCCTGAGTAACAATAACGCCCGAATATTCCGGAGCCACGGATATGGCACGAGGGGGAAGGTCCTTCTTTTCTTCTTCGTGCCCATATGCAGGGAGGATCAATCCCCCTGCAATCAAGCAGAGGCCAATAATTGCAACGTAAAAGAAAAAACCACCCTTACTCCGTCTCATAAATTTAATCCTCCTTTAGTCATTATCTGATTTGGCATGTTTGGCAAGGGAATCGGCATCATACCCTGCTTTCTTATAATTATCAAGTGCTCTCATCTTAAGACCCTTATCTTTCGTTTTTTCCGAATGTTTGTCTGCCAGCTCCGCCGCATGGCTCCACATACCCGCCTGTTCGTAATCCTTTATCTTCCTTTCCACACCGAGAGCCGCCTCCGATGTCTCCGTGACCGCAGAATGGCACCACGAGATGATCTTTTTCACTTTTTGGCCACACTCAGGGCATTTGGCGAGGGGCCTTTCGGTGACCCCCTGAAGGACTTCAAATCCCGCCCTGCATCTGGGACATGCACGGCCATCGTTCACAGCTTGATATTCGTATATGGGCATTACGGATAGACCTATGTATCAATGCATGGAGGAAATGCATGGAGGAAATGGACAATCCGATATAATTTAACAAAAAATTCTTTTTTGTAAAGGGGAGATCCTGCCAAAACCCAAC
>JASFIT010000441.1:0-3788 GCA_050122535.1 Desulfobacteraceae bacterium
GAAGGGTTAGGATTTTTGAGCAGAAAAGGGAGTGAAAAAAAGTTGCAACAGGGATGCTTTTTCGACAGCCTCGCTATTAATCTAGGTTGCAGACCACTTCTAAAAAGCGTTGATTAGCATTTGTAATCGTTAGTTTTTCTAGGGGCTAAATTGCGGCAAGAATTGTGGAATTTTGGGCTATCTTGTTTATCGAAGTATGTGGCCGTTCCCTTCAATTGACACGAAAAAATATCTTTATTAGACTCCTTCCTCACAAAGTTAGGTTGCAATCTTTTATTTAGAATTCGATTTCTCATTCTTTAAGGGGTTCGTTGAAGGAAGGGAGCAAAATGAAAACTGACATGATGCTTTTTCAGCCTTTTGAGTTCTCAAGGATGAAAATAAGGAACCGAGTTGTCTCTGTGCCCGTGGTGAGCAACTTGGCCACTGAAGACGGTTTTGTTACTGACGATTTGATCGAGCGATATCACCGTATTGCAGCGGGTGGGACCGGCTGGATTATCACTGAAGACGTGGTGGTGATTTCGAGAAAGAGTCCATACAACCTAAGGATCTGGAATGATAAGTTCATCCCCGGCTTAAAGAGTCTGACAGGTAAAGTCCACGAAGTGCCGGACGCAAAGATTGGGATTCAGCTCGGCCATTTCTTAAAGATTGCCATGTCGGGGTATCGACAGAAAGTAGAAGATCTTACAAAAGAGGAGATCAAACAGATTATTGAGGATCACGTTCAGGCGGCGATTCGGGTTGAGAAGGCAGGTTTTGACTCTTTAGAATGGGACGCGGAGAGTTGCATGACCCTTTCCATGTTCTTGTCCCGTTCCGCCAATAAGCGGAGAGATGAATATGGAGGAAAGCTTGAAAACCGACTTCGGCTCGTGATGGAGATCTACCATGGGACACGGGAAGTTTTGGGGAATGACTTTATCCTCGGCGCACGAATCAACGGCGATGATCTTGTGCTGGGGGGCAATACGCTTCTTCATTCCACTGAGATCGCAAGGAGGCTTTGTGAAGAGGGGATTGATTATATTTCTGTGTCCTGCGGAGGCCAATGGGAAGATGCCCTTCCTACACCGGAAGGAGAGCCGCCTTCCGCCTATACAGGATACTCAGGACTTCGTTGTTGGCCCAGGAGGTGGGACCCGGATGGAGCCAATGTCTACCTTTCTGAGGGCATCCGAAAAGCGATTCGCAAAGCGGGGCATACGGTCCCAGTGATTATTGCGGGGAAGATTCCCATGCCTGATTTTGCGGAAGAGGTTTTGCAGGAAGGGAGAGCTGACCTCATCGGACTTGGCAGGCCGCTTCTATGTGATCCTGACTGGACAAACAAGGCCATTGATGGAAAACAGGAAGACATTGTGCGGTGTATCTACTGCAACCACTGCGCAGATGTGAACGATCTTATGATTCTGACAGACTGTATTCAGTGGCCCAAGGGTTCCAAAAATGCCCCTTCGCCATTCTTGCCTAAGCACCGAAGAAAGGTTGAAATGGAAGCTGAAACCTGACAGAGGTCAGCTGGCCTTTTTCTCCGCCTTCCTCCTTTCTTCATCCCTTATTTCTCGCCGCAGTAACTTGCCCACTTTGGATTTGGGCAGCATGTCCCTAAACTCAATGTACTTGGGCATTTTGTAGGGTGCTAGCCGCTGCCGGCACCAACTGCTCAGTTCAATTGAACTAACCCCTCTTGCATCCTCTTTGAGCACCACAATGGCCTTGATGCGTTCGCCTGTCCTTGCATCGGGAACACCCACGACACAGGCGGCTATCACGGCCTCATGGTCCTGTAACACGGCTTCAATCTCGGAAGCGGAGACCCTGTATCCCTTATACTTTATGATGTCTACGCCCCTGTCCACAAAGTAGAGTCGCCCGTCGCTGCCTCGCTTCACAAAGTCATTCATACGATAAAAGACCCTGCCGTCGATAGGGACAAATGAACGAGCCGTCTCTTCCGGCTTATTCCAATAGTGTTTAAAGGTGTATTCGCATCGTACTAGGAGCTCACCCACCTCATTTTCCGGCTTTGGCTCCAGGGTTTCCGGATCAACTATTGTAACCTCCCTGGAGGGCAACGGGACTCCTATGGATTCAGGATGATGCTCCATATCGAAACGGGGTCCGGTGGTGAAGCCCACTTCTGTGGCGCCATAGCACTGGTAAATGGGCTTGCCGAATCTCTCCTGCCATCGTGCATTCACCTCTGGAGGGAGCTTGTCAGCGCCACACAAGCAATATCTTAGGGATGGACAGTCATACAGATCAACCCTGTCATGTTCCAGAATCATGCGATATAGGGTGGGCACACCCAGGAGCAGGGTCACTTCATGTCGTCGGATAGTATCCAAAATGGCATCGATGTCGGGTATAGGCATCAGCATCAGCGGGTTGCCTTTGGTCAAAGCCCAGGCCATGGTCATCCCCTGCGCCATTTCGTGGAACAGAGGATTTATCATTATCAACTTATCCTCTCCCCCTTCTCCAACATAACCTTCGCTAATTTCACGGATTTCACTGACAAAACTAACCACCGCCGTGTGATTGGTGGGAACACCCTTTGGAAATCCTGTGGTCCCTCCAGTAAAAAGCAGGCGACTGAGGTCAGCCCTTGGATCAATGTCTACCTTTGGGGGGTCGGGGGCGTATCTCTTTACAAGGTCTCTAAAAAGATACACTTTCTCCCCTTTCTCCACGACACCGTGAGGGATCTTGTCAAACATGGAACCGGCAACCCGTTTCCACCAGGGGAGGAGATCGGCATAGTTGGTGACGATCATTCCCTTTAATCCAGTTTTGGGGAAGACCTCCTGTACATAGCCACAATTGGTGTCCTGGCAGAGAATGAACTGGGCCCCGGAATCCTTGATAAGGTATTCAATTTCAAATGGGGTATAAATAGGGGAGACGGGTACTGGTGTTGCACCAACCTTCATGGATCCAAAGAAGCCGGCAAGAAACTGGGGACAATTGGGAATGTAGAGCATCAATTTATCCCCGTGCCTGACACCCAGGTTGTAGAGGGCATTCGCAAACCGATCAATGAGCTCCATCATCTCAGAATAGGTCCAGGTCTTTCCCAAGTAGACTATCGCCGGCTGGTCAGGATACTTATCCCGCATGCGCTCGATGGCCGCGAATACGGGCTCATCATACACGGTCTTCTCATACTCACCCACTTGTCCGTATATGAGTTCTTGGGACTCAGGCATACTCCTCCCCCAAAGGTAGAATTCTAGGGTTGATTATTTCATCCAGGGTGGAAGCTTAAGTTCCCCAGTGGCGATTTTTGGTGGCCAGACGGTCACCCGCTTCCCATCCTGCCATTGCAAGGCCTGGCCCACCAGTGCCTCCTTTGGGTCGAAGCCATATATGGCCTGGTGATTCGTCTTGTCAAACCTCATGCGGCCACCTGGGGTGACCATATCCGTTTCCTCAATAGCAGTGATCAGGGCCTCCGGATCCAATGTGCCTGCGCGCTCAATGGCATCCTTTATCAAGTAAACAACACTATAGCTTGAGACATGGATGGCACCTCGAGGCTCCATACCCCACCTTTTCTTAAAGGCCTCAAAAAAGGGCTTGGTGAGGGGTGTAATGTTCTGACCGGGAAGAGAGCCGCCCTCTCCTCCCCACTCAACCAGATACGCGACCTTACCCCTTGTCTGTTTCCACATGGCCGGATCATCTGTGGGGCCGACAAAACCCATAGCAAGTGCGGGCACCTTGTAATCGTACCACTGCTTTATCATGGTCAATGACTCCGGTGTATGGTCCCAGATGAA
>JASFIT010000442.1:0-3783 GCA_050122535.1 Desulfobacteraceae bacterium
GGACTCTTCTGTGATTTTGAATTGGATCGGAGAGAAAGAGGAAAACTGGGACCAATTAGAAGAGAAGGAATTCAATGAAATAACAATCTTCGGCAAGACGTACGATCCATTTGACGCCGGGGGCATCAACGAGGTGCTGGAGCCTCACGGTTTTCTCTACGGCGCAGGGTATGTGCACAGTCTCAAGCCCAGCTTTCTTCTCGCGGTGCTGGAGGAGAAAAGGCTGATTGATGGATACCCTGTATATATCTTAGGCAAGGAGTTGGCCCGTGATCTGATGACAATGCCTGCCCTGTCTCAAAATGATCGTATACTGATACGAAAGGAGGCCGCAAAACTCTTTCTCTGGGACCTGATCTTTTTTATAAAGAACTCTGGACGGGGTGCCCTCCGATTCGCCTTAGAGAGCTATGGGGTGAGGGGGCAGGATTCCAATGCGTTACGGCACAATCTGGCAAGAATTTCTGCTGCTGAAACAGAAACATACATCTACCACGAGTTGGGTGAGATAAGGGATACTGTTTTCGATCGCCAAATTTGGCGTGACATAATCGCCACATTCCCTCACACGCCCATTGAACTCCTTGCCCGCGTCGTTAAAGATCTGCTCGCTGACACGAATGAACACGGTAAACTTCGCCACATCGTTCGCGAACAAAAGGAAGCGTCCCTGGCCCTGTATGCTGCCTTCCTCGATGGTTTGAGAAAAGAGCTGTTTCCTGAACTCAAAGAAGCGTTTCAAGAATTCACAGAAACGCACGACTGGCAGGTCATAGAACAGGCCATATCAAGCGGCTACACAAGAGCAAAAAACTATGCTGAAATGATGAGCCGTATCTACCGCGAGGGTAAGCAGAAAAATGACATGAATTGGGTAGAAGTGGAGATGGAAAAACAGCTTCTAAACCCCTTAGGTATGGGGAAAGCTGAAGGGAATGAAAACGCATCAGAAAAGCATTTCACAGAGGAGGAAAATAATGGCAACCACATTGATCAATCCCCCTGACCTGGTCAAGCCCCTTGGCTATAGTCACGGCGCCATGGGCACCGGTCGTTTACTCTTCATTGCAGGACAGATCGGGAGCGATAAGGAGGGCAACCTGGTAGGTGATGGCCTGGTGGAGCAGTTTGATCGAGCTCTGGGCAGTGTTGTGCGGGTTGTGGAGGAAGCTGGAGGCAAGGCCGAGCACATCGTCAAGCTCAATCTGTTGGTTCTGGATAAGAAAGAATACCGTGAGAGGGGGCGGGATATGGGCGCGGTCTATCGCGAGCATATGGGTCGCCATTTCCCCGCGATGACGCTGGCTGAGGTGAAAGGTCTCTGGGACGAAGGCGCAAAGGTGGAGATTGAAGCAGTCGCTATGCTGCCATAATGAGCGCGACTGAGGTCTAATGTGGCGGTAGGTGATGACAACTGTGTTTGACCGTTATCGAGAGATCATTCCAGACTTTTCCGCCTTCCAAGAGAGCCTGCGCCAATCCCTCCCTGTCCATCTCCGGGTCAATCAGTTGAAAATTGAACCGCAGCGCCTAATGGAGGAGCTAGAGGCAAGGAAGGTTTGTCTCCAAAGGGTCAGCAGCAAGTATGATACCCTGTTCCTGGCACCGGAGCTGGAAAGGCCAGGAAAACTGCTTGAGTACTTCCTCGGTTATGTTCACACGCAAGCCCTCACCTCCTGCCTGGCCTGCATAGCGCTTTGCCCCAGACCCGGATCGTATCTCCTCGACATGTGCGCCTCTCCAGGAGGAAAGACCTCTCACCTGGCTCAGTTAATGGAAAATACCGGGCTTATCATCGCTAACGAGCCCTATCCAAACAGGCATGTCGTCCTCAACCACACCCTTTCCAGGATGGGTGTGCTGAATACCGTTGCCGCTGCCTATCGAGCAGAGGTGTTTCCTCTGAAGCAGCGGTTTGATTATATTCTAGCCGATGTGCCCTGTTCGGGTGAGGGGACGTTTAGGATGACGAGCGAGCGCTCGAAGTACATTGAGCGCGAAGGGAAAGTGAGGCTTCCAGAACTGCAGAAGAGGATCTTGCTCAGGGCCTTTGATCTGTTAAAAGAGAACGGGCAACTCATTTATTCCACGTGCACTTACAACCCTGACGAAAATGAATCTGTGGTGGACTTCCTCTTGGATAACAGGGATGCAGAGTTGCTTTCCGTGGATCTGGATATCCGGCATGAGCCCGGTCTCCGTGAATGGGGAAAGGTCGAGTATGATAGAGAAATACAGCGAGCAGTCAGGTTCTATCCCCATCAGCTCAATTCGGTGGGATTCTTCATGGCCAGAATTGGCAGGAGAGGATGATCGGCACCACCTCTTTTCCTACACGGAGAGGCGTTTTGGCATTTCCAAAAACGTCTTTGATGGGTATCTTCTGTTCAAGCGGAAGAGGAACTGGTGGTTGTTAAAGAATAGCCCTTTTCTCCAGTCCGCCTCACGACTCAAGGTTGTAGGGTTCGGATTGAGGGCCTTTCAGCGTGTGGGGAAGTTTGTGAAGCCAACCACCAGAATGATCCAAATGTTCGGGTCTCTGGCCACAAAGGCCATCGTTGAAATCGATGACGTCCAACTTCAGAAACTGGTTAGTGGAGAGTCCTTGCATCTTGAATTGGAAATAGAGGATGGCTACGTGATCCTGTTGTTCGCAGGTCACATACTGGGACTCGGGCTTCTCATTGAGGGAAAGATTCTTTCACAAATCCCTCGTAACGAAATATGCTTCTTTTGAGCAAAGATCACTATCGGACATCGTTCAACGCCCTATTGCCGAAATCCTAAAATAGACTTTCATCCTCGCAAACCCTTCCCCTTGAAGGGGGAGGGCAGGGTGGGGGTGGGAAGGATAAGCGATGCAATTCAAAGAATCCCATACAGTCTCCTGTGATGTTCTGGTTATCGGTGGAGGAGGCGGTGGCCTTCGGGCTGCTATAGAGGCAAGAGAAAGAGGTGCAGACGTCCTTGTTGTTTCCAAATCAAGGGTGGGCTATGGGAACAACACCTATGTGTCAAAGGCAGCCTTCTCCGCTACAGGATGGGGCGATCCCGAGGATGGCCCCCAGGTGCACTTGAAAGATACAGTGATTGGGGGCCGTTTTCTCAATGACCAAAACCTCGTGGCATTGATGGCTGAACAAGCCGGATCGCAAGTCCCTTTTCTGGAGAAATGCGGCGTCATTTTTTGGAAAAAGGAGGGCAAGGTTCGGGTGGCTAAGGCTGCGGGACACAGTTTTGCTCGGCATGTGCATGCAGCGCGTCGCGTTGGGAGCGAACTCATCCTCCCTTTGAAAGCCTATGCAAAAAGGATTGGCGTCAGGTTTGGTGACAGGGTCTTTGTGACCAAACTTCTTTCCTCCGGCGACCGGATTGCGGGGGCCTTCGGCGTTACGGAAAATGGCGTCTTCCAGGTCTTTGCAGCACAATGCGTCATTCTGGCCACCGGTGGTTTTGCCAACGTTTATCTCCACACAAACAATGCCCCGGGCATAACCGGGGATGGTCAGGCCCTCGCTTATGAGCTGGGTTTGCCCATTAAGGATATGGAGTTTGTCCAGTTTTATCCCACAGCCACAGGGAAACTGGGTCGCAGTATTCTCCTCTACGAGGTATTTGTATTGGGCGCGGGTGCCAAGCTCAAAAACGCCAAGGGCGAAGATATCATCGAAAAGCACGGTTTGAGTGATCCTATGGTCCTGACCCGGGACCGACTTGCGCGGGCCATTATGGGTGAAATCGCTAAGGGCCTGGACGTTGAGGGCGGGGTGATCATGGATCTCA
>JASFIT010000443.1:0-3776 GCA_050122535.1 Desulfobacteraceae bacterium
ACGTGCCACAACCGGTGCATTTGTCCAGATTGATGACCATACCATATTTGTATTTACCCTTTTCCTCTTTCATTCTCTACCCCGTTCCAAGAAATGGTTAATGGGCGTTACGCCTTTATTATTCGTACGTGCGTATCCCACCAGACGGTCTGCCCGCTCAAAGGGTCTTTTCCCCCGTCCATGATCTCATTGGGATTAACGCCTTGGCCTCGTTGATAGTCGTCATAGGCCGTGTGTCCTAGACCCAGGGGGAGATAAACCACTCCAGGCATAGCCCCATTGAAGAGATTTACCCGGACCTTTACCTCCCCCTTAGGGGACTGAATGATGACCCGATCTCCCTGCTTCAGGTTGTGTTCCGCTGCCGTTTTCGGGTTGATCTCTGCAAAAGATTCGTTTTTCATCAATTGGTCGTCAAAAAGGGTTTTCTTCAAATAGGGGGGGTTGGGCAACCAATCGCTGGATAGGTTGATTAACTCATAAGGGACCATGCGTAAGGGATATTTCTTTTCGTCCACTGCAGATGGACTCGCCTCATAGTGTGGCATGAAGGCCTCATCCCCCTTGGCTCTGATCCCCATTTTCTGCAAAGTGGGCTGCAATTCTTTTTTCTGGGCAAGGTCGTTGACAGCAAGTTCCATGTTGGTGCTGAAAAACTCAAATCTTCCCGTGGGGGTATTGAAGAGCGTTTGCCAATTTCCAAAACTATGGGTGGGACGATACCAGAACCCATTGGATTTTATCTTCTTCCACATCTCATCAAGGGATTTATGATCGCTCTTCACAAGGCTTCGACTCGCGAGGCCCTTCCATACAGGCGGTGCGTCTTCCCATCTGGTGAGACCGCCCCCGGCCTCAAACAGGCCCTCTGCCCTTGCTTTCAGAGACTCCTCGTAGTTCTTCCAGGGGAAGGCAGAACCCACATTCCCACCTAACACCTTGGCCAGTTGGATAATGAGGTCGCCGCTCTGTTTGGTATCATAAAGGGGTTCCACCACAGGTTGCGAAAGGGCATAGAAAGGATACTGAAGGCCGGTTGGCCAAACAATGTCATCCATCTTTTCTAAATAGGTATGATCCGGCAGAACGAGATCGGCCATAAAAGAAGTCTCGTCTTTGTATGGGGAGAAGCTTACGATATAAGGAACATTCTTGAGGGCACGCCGGAAACGACCGCCATCAGGTAAACTATAGACAGGGTTTGCTGAGAAGATGAGGAGCGTATCGACGGGAGATTTGGCCCGCTCAAGCATGGCGTGAGTCAGATTGTCGATGAGAGATTGACTGAAGGGATAACTCATGCTTCCCGCCTGATCAAGGCGATCCTTTTCAAGCCCTTTTCGGGCAATGGCGTCTCTTTTCACATCAGGCCAGGGACGCAGCGGGAGAGGTTTGTGGACAAGGACGCCACCCGGTTTGTTGATATTGCCCACCAGCGCGTTCAGGCCCTGGATCGCCATGAACTCCAAGAGACTTCCATTCAAATTCCCCTTGCCCTTACCGCAAACGGCGATGGGTGACTTTGCCTTGGCAAACGCCCTGGCCAGGGAGGCTATCTCCTCATAGTCCACGCCAGTAATCCTCGCCACGTCCACCGGAGAATATTTTTGCAGCACAAGGTTTTTGAATCCCATGTGATCCTTGCCATTGGCCGAAGTCCAGTTCTCGAAACCAAAGGCGTGGCCTTTTACGAATTTGGTATCATAGAGGCCCTCTTTGACCATCACATGGGCAATCCCGAGGGCCAGGGCGGCCTCAGTGCCTGGTATCGGGGCGACCCATTGATCGGCTTTGGAAGCCGTATTGGAGGCCCGAGACTCTATCTGGACGATCTTTGTCTTTCCCTTCAGCGGATCCTCTCGCCAGATGCCCCAGGCGTTGATCATCCGGCCCGGAGATCCCCACCCATCAATGAGTCCAGCACCAAAGCTAAGGATGAAATCGGCGTTTTCCAGATCATACGCCATAGGCCCCTCACTCCCCACCATGAGCTTATTTGCCATGGCATAGGTGTCTTCCGCCGTAGGCATGCTTACATAATTTGGACTTCCTATGGCCTCTAACAGCCTCTGGGTTAAAAGGGCCATGGAGGATCTCATGGGATGTCCATCAACGGCGACAAGGGCTTCTGGTGTGCCGCGTTGCCTCAGGCCCTTTATCCTATCCGACAGTTCCTGAAGGGCCTCATCCCAGGAAATGTCTTTGAATTGACCCGATCCCCTTGGCCCGAAGCGTTTCATGGGACCCGTAAATCGCACATTTTCGTTATAGAGCAACTGGAGGCCTCCTGCGCCCAGAGGGCAGATGCCACCAGGATTGACGGGATAATCGGTGCGCCCCTCGATCTTTACGGCCCTGTCGTCCACCTTTCTTACTTCAATACCGCAGCCTCCCGGGCACAATTGACATACGCTGTTTGCGTGGGAGAACTCGCCCACGGGTGGGACAGGCAACCACGGCAAGGTTTGGGTAAAAATGGCAATATCATCCGTGAGCTTCCAGGGCAGCGGGGATAGCGTCGTACCCACCGCTCCACCCACCATGATTTTGATGAAATTCCTTCTGTTGAATTCCACCTTCTTCATCAGGTCCTTTGTACTAAATTCCATGGCTCTCTTCCCCACACATAGGGGCTTTGCCCCCAGTTAAATTAGCTCCGCTTGGCTCCGCAACTTGGAATAATGGGTCTAAGCGGTCTTTTGTGTAATTTGTTCTTCTTTTTGACCCAATGTTCCATTATTCCAATATTCCATCATTCCATCTCATTTACTTATGGCAGACAAAGCAGGCGTTGTTCTCCTCGACGCCCGCCTCTGTATGACAATCGGCACAGTCATCCATCTTCATGCGGTCCCATGGATTGCTCTTATACCCCGCAATGTTTCGACCCCAGATGTCGATACTGTAACCGGTCAGGCGATTTTTCTTGTACTTCGGCATCCGTTCGTTTTTTCCCTGATCACCGTGGCAGATCTCACACTCCAGATCTCCCATTTTGACGTGGGCAATATGGGAGAAATATACGCAATCCGGCTGTCTGGAATAGACGAGCCAGGGGATTTCCTTCTCATTGGCCACATATTCCTCCAGGAATATTTTTTCATCAACGCTCTCTGTCATGGGGGAATCCGGGTCATCGTGACACTCCATGCAATTTTCCAATTTTGGTATGCCGGCAAAGGTTCCATCTTCCCGAAATTGGTGGCAAAAAAGGCACTTCTCCAGGTCTGTATCCCCTTCGATGGCATCCACTCTTTCTGGGTCCATATGTACGGCGTGGCTGAAATTGAAGGGTTGTGGATGCTCCGAATAGAGGACCATGGGATAGAGGATCCAGCCCACAAATAAGGCCGGTACGAAACCGGCCATAAAGTAGAACGCTCCACTCTTCAAGGGATGGGCGATCACTTCAGCATAGAAGGAGACAGCGAAGTCTAGAAGAAAAAAGAGCCTTCGCTTCTCTGAAGGCCTCACTGGGGGACGTGTTTGGTTTTCCATAGGCTTGGTCCTCTTGTAACTTGAGGTTAAGGTGGTCTGAGGAAAGGGCCGATGGTTTTGCGTATTTACCTGTAGACCTCATTTTTGTCAAGGAAAAAAACCCCCCCTAGAAACCTGAAAAATCAAACAGATAAAGGCTTAGAGGCCCGTTAAGGGTCGGGGCTCTGGTGGTGGGGAAACCGTGCTTGGAACAGCGCTGGGCATGCATACAAAGATGACGCCGGGGGGTGGTGCTATGGGTCCACCAGCATCATCCCATATTTTGAGGTGGGCATACC
>JASFIT010000444.1:0-3761 GCA_050122535.1 Desulfobacteraceae bacterium
GTCCTCTTCATTTGCTTTACCCGGTAGGGCCTGGATTATGGCTCAGGCTAAAGGAGGTAGATGCAAAAATCGTGCAAACGCTCCCAGATTATGAATTACCATAAATTACAATTACTTAGCCGCTCCTATTAGGGGAGAAAAACCTGGAGTGTGCAAAAATGGGCAGGGAGTTGTCAAAAAATGTAATGATTTTAGAAGATCGAAAAATTATGTTTTGACTTGACTTCTCCTGAATAATCGTTAATGTAGGGCGAAAAACGTCCTGAAAAATCGATCAAAATAACATAAATTGTCCTCCCAAAATTTTTGCTCCATTTAAGGAGTTGATTCAACCCAGAAGGATCGGCAAAAAGCCCATAGGTTTCGGTGGCAGAAAATAATGGGTTAGGCGATGGAAGATTTGGTTTTAATTGTTTCTATTCATCAAAATTAGGTGGAAGAGGAGGAATGAATTATGAAAAAACTACTGTTATTTCTCGTCGCAAGCATGTTCCTTTTTGGCTGTGCTGCCCTCAAGGATCCTGATTTTAGGAAGCATGATAGCCTTTTTGCGAGCAGCTCGCACATGAGTTACAGCATCTGGGGTTACAAGAATCCAGATGCCAAGTGGCAGAAGCTATCAGACAAGGAAGGCTGGTGGGGCAAAGAAATCCCATATATCCCCGCCAGGTAAGTCTCCGTATCTTGCCGTGCTCACATCGAGAAAATTGAGATATTTCTCGATGTGAGTACCCCAAAACTACCATTATTGCTTGCCGTATTAAACGCATCGTTCAATTCCTTGTCATTGACAGACAAGCGCAATTTCCCTAAACTCCCCACATCAAAAAGCAACCCTTAACACTTGAACAGCGTCATCTGAGGCACCATTTTATGGACAAATTAGAATTACTGAGAGGGGTGGAGCTCTTTTCCGACTTGAAAGAGAGAGAAATCAAGAGCTTGGCTGAATTCTGCGTTGAGCGCCTTTTTGACACGGGGCAGACCTTGGTGAAACAGGGAGATAGCGGACTTGGGCTGTATATCCTTGTTTCTGGCAAGGTAAAGATTATGAAAAAGACATCGACTGGAGAGGAACTGGAGATCGCTGTCCTGGGACCTGGAGATTTCTTCGGAGAGATGACCGTCTTGGATAGTTCACCGCGCTCGGCAAACGTCATCGCCATTGAAGACACGAGGTGCCTGCTTCTCACCGCCTGGGAGTTCAAGGCTAGATTGGAGGAACGCCCAGAAATGGCGTTAAAGGTATTGCCTGTGGTGGTGAAGCGGTTTAGGGAGACGAATGAGAAACTCCTCGCCCTTTCTCGTCTCTAGCCCCACCAACACCTTCAGCTTTAAACGCTAATATCTCAACGGCCATGCGTAGGCAAAAGGTGTCTCAACCTCCTTGCATTCTTTTTCAAAGGATCGCATCCTTTCTCCTTAAACCGACCACTTTCGAATCTGGATCTAAACAATGAACCCAATGAACCAAAAGAGGGCCCCAATCGGACAAAATGGGGTTATAACCACATGTTGCTCCTACGATTGTGGTGGCCGCTGTCTACTCAGGGTTCATGTTTCTGAAGGCAAGATAAAACGGATCAGCACCGACAAAGGGCCCGGCCCAGGCTTGAAGGCCTGCGTGAGAGGACTGTCCCAGAGAGACGTGGCCTATGCGCCCGACCGCCTCATCAAGCCGTTACAAAGGATAGGGGAGCGGGGGAGCGGCAGGTTCGCCCCCATATCTTGGGAAGAGGCTCTGGACAAGGTTTCGCGGGCGCTCGAGAGCGTAAAGGAACAATACGGGGTCCATGCCATTTTTCTTATGGATCACTACGGCTCCTTAAGTCCTTTGCACGGGACTTTGAAGAGTGCTCGTCGCTTCTTCTCCCTTTTTGGAGGATGCACGACCGCCCGGGGTAATACCTCACTCGAGGCGGCCCACTTTGCTTCCCTTGCCACCTTTGGAACCCCTTTTACGGGGAACAGCCATGACAACCTGCTCCATTCCCGATTGATCATCATGTGGGGTTGGAATCCACTGGTTTCTCGTTTCGGCCCGGATACGGTCTCATACCTGGCATTAGCCAAAAAGGCTGGAGCTAAGATCATCTGTGTGGATCCCCGTCACAGTGCATCGGCCAAGGCCTTGGCAGAAGAGTGGATTCCTATCAGGCCAGGCACAGACACGGCCCTGCTCCTTGCCATGGCATACGTCATGATCAAGGAAGGGATTTATGACCATCACTTCATCGAGACCTACACGAAGGGCTTTGAAAAGTTCAAGGATTACGTGATGGGAAAAGACGATAATCTTCCCAAGACACCTATTTGGGCAGAGGAGATCACCGGCGTGGCTGCTCGTAGGATTAGGAAGCTGGCTCTGGAGTATGCAAACCTCAGTCCTGCGGCACTTTGGGCCAGCTGGGCTCCGGGACGCAGCGCCTTTGGAGAGCAATACCAGAGGGCAGCCATGACTCTGGCGGCCATGACAGGGAATGTAGGTATTATGGGCGGTCACGCGGCTGGAGGAGCAGAATATGTCCCTTTAGGTTCTCTTAGGGAAACTTTCCCTGTCCCGAAAGAGAAGAATCCTACGGTTCATGTGAGCAAACTCCTTGATGCCCTGATTCAAGGGAAATCGGGTGGGTATCCCAGCGATATCCAGTTGCTCTACGTGGTGGGTAGCAACTTTTTGAACCAATTCCCAAATACGAATAAAGGGGTCGCGGCCCTAAAGAAACCGCAGTTCATCGTCGTGCACGAACTGTTCCTAACGCCCACGGCTCGGTATGCGGACATTATTCTCCCGGTTAGCCATTTTTTCGAGAAAGAGGACGTGGGGCAACCCTGGCTCGGCGGACCTTATTTCATATACATGAACAAGATCCTAGACCCTTTGCCTGAGACCAAGTCCGATCTGGACATCTTTTCCGAACTGGCCAGGCGCCTCGGTATTCCCGGTTACAATGATAGGTCGGACGAGGCGTGGATAAGGGCGTTTGTGGCGTCCACACCGGAGCTTCCGGGATATGAAGCCTTTAAAAAGAGGGGGGTTCACAGAATCGAACTGGATCAGCCGTATGTGGCATTTCGCAAACAGATTGAGGATCCGGTGCATAATCCTTTCCCAACACCATCAGGTAAGATGGAAATATACAGTCAAAAACTGGCTGAGATGAATCATCCGCTCATCCCTCCAATCCCCAAGTACATGGAATCCTGGGAGGGCCCGAAGGACCCCAGTGCGGATAAGTACCCCATCCAACTGGTAAGCCCCCATTCAAAGGCCAGAGTCAATTCCACCCTGGACAACATTCCCCGCCTCAAGTCGTTGGCCGACGACATGCTCTGGCTTCACCCGACTGACGCCCGGCCGCGTGGCATTGGCAATGGCGACAAGGTGAAAGTCTTTAACGATCGGGGCGAGCTTCTAACTACTGCGAAGGTAACAGAGCGTATCATGCCTGGCGTGGCCAGCTTGGATGCGGGGGCCTGGTTTCGGCCGGATGATCGAGGTTTGGACCAGGGGGGCTGCGTGAACGTTCTCACCAAAGATGAAATATCTCCGGGCGGGGCCTTTGCCTGCAACAGTTGCCTCGTCCAAATAGAGCCCGCGAGTCATGTTCAACCCTAGAAGCATAGAAGAGCCATGTCACCAAATCCTTGACCTAACCAAAACAGAAATGTGAATATACGAACCCTTAGCTGGCCCGAGTTGTTGGATCTAAATAGGCCTGCTTTACATTGAGGCGTGCAGATCCAACATCTACAAAACC
>JASFIT010000445.1:0-3760 GCA_050122535.1 Desulfobacteraceae bacterium
GAATCTCGATAATCGGCTAGAAAAGGTAATGCACATCCTGAGAGCCTTGACTCCTCAATGTCCCCACTCAGTTCGGGCATGGTCGCTTCTAAAGGCCTCTTTTGCACCAGATACATAAGCATATAATCCGGTGAGTAACCCTTGGCGGAGAATCTCCGCTTCCACTCAGTCTTCACTGAGTCTGGAATCAGTGGTTCTAGAAGGATCTCACTGAAATATATGGAGAAGAGCCGGGACCACACCTTCTCCTGGTCATAGGCAAGCTCATCGTCGAGGGGGAAATTTAGATAGGGTAGTCGGTTGATATCCTCCAGGCTTGTACTTGCCACATCTCGACCCCCTAATAGCCTCTCCATGACCTCCTGCTCCACATAGAGACCGCTCAGGTATTTTTGAAAATCAAAAATATTGACCTGCAGGGATTTCTCTTTTGTTTGGTACTTTTTTCTGGTTTTGAAGATATGGGTGAACAGGATGAAGTTCTTTATTTCCTGAACCGTTTTGAAGGATATCCTGGCAGATTGGTTGGTTCTAGATGCGTGCCGGTGGGCAATTAGAAAAATCTCGCCGTCCGGTTTCAACAAGGCATAGATCTTTCCCAGCATGTAAATGGCGTAATTCCGCAGTTGTTTCTTGGAAAGCATCTCACCTGACCGAGGAACAAATTTCTCCATGAGGATGATTTCATATATATCCCTGGGCATTATGACCAGATCCAGTGTTTCGCCTATGAAACGAAGTTTTTCTATGGAATCTATAATGATGAACTGATGTTCTCTAAAACGGACAGAGAGTTCATTGACAAGCAGATCATCACTCTGGGTTAACAGGCCGATCTTATGACTTTCCTTAAGATATTTTTTGCGGTGAAAGCGGATGACCCTGCTAATCTGGTCTGCCTTATTCTTGAGGGTGGTGAGTGAGCTTGATACCAGGTGAATGGGGATAAGGTAATATGGCATGCCCTGGCTTGAAAACCTTATGAGCAGCCCAATGTTCTTGTATATGCTGTTAATTTTTTTATAATTGTCTCTAATCGCTTCAGGCTCCTCAGTAGTCATGGAATGGATCAATTCCATCTCCTGGCGACTCAGCCGATCATAGACTTCAAAAAACCCAAAGCCGTAAGCATTTCCCCCAAATCGGCTTGGAAGATGGGAAGGATGCTTGAGGGCAGGAAAAGTACCGGGCGGGATATCTGCGGGATCAATGCCTAAAGCTTCAAATTCTTCCGGTTTGATGAAACTGAAGGGATCTTCTCGCCAAAAGGCTTCTGTGGATATGGAATCGGGGAGGGCCATATCAACTCAATGTTACCATATTCTTGCAATTGGGCGAAACCAAGAAGTTTGCATTGCAGTCGATTTGTACCATCCCCATGGGGAACACTTAGAAGTAGGAAGTAAGGACTAAGCAGTAAGGCGTGAAAACTTGAAACGCCATATACTCCTCACTCCTTATTCCTTACTCCTTACTTCTTACTGCCTACTAAATATTACAGCCAGCGTTTGCGGCGCTTATAGGATTTTACATCTTTGTAAGACTTCAGGGCACCTGATGCAGCCGTACCCAAATAGAATTCTTTCACATCCGGGTTTTCCCGTAGTTCCTCAGCAGCACTTTCCATGACGATCTTACCATTTTCCATGACGTAACCGTAGTGTGCGATCTGAAGGGCCATATTGGCGTTTTGTTCCACAAGCATGAGGGTCGTCTCTTGCTCCTCATTTATTCGCCTGATGATCTGAAATATCTCTTTGACCAGCAACGGCGCCAGACCCAGGGATGGCTCATCCAGCAACAAGAGCATGGGGTGCGCCATGAGACCTCTGCCGATGACAAGCATCTGTAACTCACCACCACTACAATATCCTGCCAGGGACTTCTTCCGTGCCAACAGGGCAGGGAAATACCGATAGACGAGCTCCAGATCTTCTTTGTATGCCTTGCCCCAACGGGTAGCAGTGCCCACCCTCAGATTTTCTTCCACCGTAAGGTATTTGAATTCTTGTCGACCCTCCAAAACCTGAATAATCCCTCTGCGGGTAATTTCTTCTGGAGACGAATTTTGAATGGGCTTTCCATCGTATTCGATGGAACCCTCAGTCACCTTTCCGTTTTCAGGCTTGAGTAGTCCCGAAATGGCCTTCAGGGTCGTGCTCTTTCCCGCTCCATTGCTACCGAGCAATGAGACTATCTGGCCCTTTCTCACAGTAAGGGATACCCCTTTTAGGACCTGGATTACATCAGAGTAAACCACACTGATATTATTAATAAGGAGTCTTATGTTGTCTTCCATAATATCGCCTTTTTCCCTTATCAACGACGCAGCAAGCTACTTCCTACAGAATTGAACATTCTCGAGATTGCTTCGCTGAGTTTACCCTGAGCAATTCGAAGGGCTCTCAATGACCCAAATTATTTATGTATAGTCATTGCGAGGAGTCCAGTGATTTGCGGGACGACGAAGCAATCTCATCTTGATATCTGGGTACGGCAAACTCATCTCTAGTATGAAAACGGCCAAAGCCTGAAACTGGATCGAATGATGCGCCATACCTCTGCAAGCCCCTTGGGTTCGAAGATGATGAATAATACGATGGCCAATCCGAAGACCACCTCTCGCAGAGGTGCAATACTGATTGCAATCCCGGTAGAGGCTCCCACGTTCATGAGATACTCTGTGGCATGGCTCAGAACTTCCTCCAATGTGACGATAAATACGGCCCCGAACACAGAACCAGGGATTCTTCCCAAGCCCCCAATGATGATCATTGCAATGAAGACAATGGAGAGCCAAATATTAAAGGGCTCGGGTGTGATGCTTATCATGTAAAAGGCGTAGAGCGCGCCAGCAAACCCTGCATAGAACGAGCTTATACCAAATGAGAGGAGTTTATAGCGAAAAATGGGAATGCCCATACCCTCAGCCGCCCTATCATTGTCGCGGATGGCGACGAAGGCGCGACCGTATCGGGTACGAACCAGGTTAACCGCGATCCATGTCATCGCCACAAAGCAAACAAATATCACATAATAAAAGGTCCGATCATTCCCCAAATCCAGACCAAACAGGGTGGTGCCGATTACACTGACTCCTGCGGCGCCTCCGGTAAGGCTTTCCCACTGCACCATCACAAATTCAATGATGAACTGACCCGCCAGGGTGGCAATGGTTAGATAGAGGTGTTTGAGACGAACTGATGGAATGCCAAAGACCATCCCCACAGCGGCAGTGAAAATACCGGCAGCAGGCACCGCAAGTATGAAGGGAAAGCTCGCCTTGGTGGCCAGAATGGCACCGGTGTAAGCACCCACACCGAAAAAAGCGCCATGTCCCAGGGAGATCTGACCCGTGTAGCCAATCAAGAGATTGAGTCCAATGGCGGCGATGGCATAGATCCCGATTGTGTTCAGAACATAAAGGATAAAGGGACTACTGATGAAGGGAATGACACCGAAGAGGAGTAAGAGTCCAGCAACCAACCAGAGTCTACCAAAGTCCGTTTCAAAGACATTGAGCTCCTCTTGGTATGATTCTCTATAATTCCCGCAGGGATGAAACTGCAGATTTCGCATTCTCCTACACCCGCTCTATCTCCACCAGGCCGAAAAGGCCATAGGGTTTCACCATGAGAATGATGACAAGCACAATATAGGGAACGATCTCCCTTATTCCAGATATGGGTATGTATCCGCCCGTAAAGGTCTCAACCAGACCGATAATAATACGCCCTGAGTTGGGGGCGCCGGTGGTATG
>JASFIT010000446.1:0-3722 GCA_050122535.1 Desulfobacteraceae bacterium
GGAGCAAATGAAAAAGGAGAATCGCTTAGTTTATCAAAACTTCCCTCAGGACTGGAATAAATACCGTTTCTCTTATATGGTGCACGAGCCCGGGGGAGTCAAAGTAGATACCATATATGCGGGAAATAATTTTATCAAAGATCGGCTCTACTCCTTCCCCAGATACCAATACCGCATACTGAAATCATTATGTAGCCTGAGAAACATGGCCAGCTTTTATGCCACGTATAAATTTAACAAAGCGCTTAAAAAAAGTTGGCAAAGATCCCATTATTATAACAAATTTCCCTCCAATTTTGATGGCTTAGATTCATAGCAAATCCCACCTCTTCGCATCTCTGTATGGTATATCTTTCTTCTTTACCCTTCCTCTTCTCTCGGTCCTCAGTGATAAAATCCCTCCTCCCCCTTCCCTTCTGATACCCCGGACTGCTCCTCACCATGACTCATGAGGATCCAATGACTCTCGTTCTTTAAACGGGGATGCCGGTGCCTCTCTTTCTCCGCTGCATCGGATGGGGACGGCAGGCCATTGGATATATAGGCGTAGTGGGTCTGATGAAGGGCTATGGACGCATTCGGAACTTTCGCTGCATATATTCCAGATACTCAAATCCGAAGCGCACATTCAGGATCCATAGCTGATATTGTTTCTCGAATGGAATGTGGTTCGCCTTCACATACTCAAAGGGATAAAAGAGAATGGGTACCTTTCTCATATTAAAAGCGGATGTGAGTTTAGCGATTGCAGTGGATAGAACATGCCATGGTAAATTCTCGGTATCGGTCACCAAGATCTTTATGCAATTTAGGAGTTCAGAAAGATTGAACCCGAGATTTGACTGGTTCACAATGAGAACCGCCTTCAGTCCATCCCCGTGAGTCAGGCCATAGATTCCCCATTTCCTCACAAGACCACGACTTTCAAAAATCTCTTCCAGGGTTTGATCACTCGGGTGCTCTTGTTCTAATCCCAGCGCCGCCAAAAGCAGACCCCCGGATTGATGGGCATAAAACCTCTTGAGCTCCCACAGGTCCCTTTCAGAGCATTCCTTCAGAGACCATCCCTCCGGGAGATGGGTATCCAGGGAAAGGCTTGTGTAGGGAAGATACGTGAAGAGATCCAGGGAGCAACCCCGGTGATTGTTCAATGCCCTGGCAAATCCGCCGAAGACCCGATCTGGGAACCTGTTCTCCGGACGGAAATAACACATCACATAGTCCATATTTGCTGATGGGAGCCGACACATATCATTCAAATAGTGCATGATCTGTTTCAGCACCATGAAACCGGTCCGCTTATTATCCATCGCCTTGGCGGCATAATGATGGATCATCCAGGCTCTCTCATAGGCCCTCACCATGGCGATATGGCCATATATCCTCCCGTTCTTCTGGTAGGTAAAATGTCGCGCAACCTCGGGGTTCTCCTGGTAGAGCTTCCGGTAGGTCTCTTTGAAATCTTTTCTATGGGATTGAATAAGGCGGTATTTGGTGGGGTAAATGAATCCGCTATCAAAAAAGAATGCCCACAGGGCGTCCGTGTCCACAGAACTGGAAATATATGCATGGGGATCCGTTGCATTGGTGAGAACATGGGTCAGGCGACTGTACGCATCAATGTCCATATCCAAGATAGCAAGGCCGCACAGGACACCTTTCGCCTTGTCTTCTGAACGGTGGATGACCTGAGCAATGCAGCGCATCTCCAGTACGCCAGCAAAATTAATGGTCAGCTCGGGTATAATCATACCCTGCATAAGTACACCTTCATCCGCCTTTTCATGGACGCAAAATCCAGAAGTGGAGATGTTACAGACTTCCAACTGGACCCTCTTTTTCAGAAAAGGATGATCAAAAACAACGGTTGGTGATGGTACCAACTGCTGGCGGGGGTTGCGGATATGCCTTTTTTTGAAACGGTTGATCTCTCTCGCAGGAGGGGTTAACACGATCTCTCTATCCTCGAGATCTCCCTGCTCTCGGATGCAACCACAGATCCCGGAAAAGAAGATCTTCTTGTTCTGACCTAAATGGATACTAACTGACTCATCCGAATTGAACCAGTGAAAGGAACAGGAGGGATCTGGCCTCACTTTAATGCGGAACCCCACCGGGCTGAAATCCACTAATTCGCCTCTGGCGAAAAAACCGCTCTGAAACAACTCCGCAACAACCTCGTTGCATGTGTAGCGTCTGGCCCGCCTTTCACCCACGGCGAAACTGGTCTCTGGTAATTGAATTGTAAACCAGTTTCCATCGAGCTCTTTCAACTGGATGGGCGCCAGTATCATGGAGCGGCCGTCATCGATGATGATGTGCAGGAATTGATAGTTCGTCAGGTCGGGGCCTAAAGGATGCCCATCAGACCAGCGGCAAGTAAGTTCCGAACCATTGCAAGGATCAGGATGCGCTCGCAAAAGCACGCTCTCCTCATATCTGCGGTGCCGGAGATGGACGAAGATGGGTTGCCCTGTGAAATGGCTGTAATTTAGCGTATTTGTCAGACTTCCATGGTCTAGCGCTTCTGCCTGCTCCAGGGCCTGGGCCAAGTCTTGATGTCGGAATAACCAAGGACGAGAACGGGATACGTCCTCGGAAATGCGCATTACCGGACCGTGCCCTGTTGAAAAGATCTTTCCCGATCTCTTCAGCACCATCTCATTTCCTCCATTTCACTTTATCCCCAATACCTGACGAACTATCATCCTTTTTCACTCTCCCCCTATCCCTTACGCAACAAACCCTCGACAGAAGCGTAGGCGAAAAGAATGCCTTCCCTAAAAGATAGTGTATACACCTTATACGATTCAGTGGTGCCATCCGTCATGAGGAGATTGATACTACTCTCCTTGATACTCTCCTTCGCAGAAGTAGACACCCTGTCATATATATCTTCCAATAAACTCACTTCCCTTTCCGTGATTCCTTGGTAAAGCTTCTCTATCCATGTTTTGGAGTACTTGCTTTTTACAAAAGACATGTGAAAGGTAATCAGGTCTCTCCAGTTTTGCACACGACTGTGGAATTCCCAGTTGAAAAGCAATTTGAAAATATTCCTCGCCTCAACATTTCGAATAACACTCACGGGTTGTCTGAACACCTTTACCTCAGCTTCATGGTTTACCCACGCAATCTCGAAATTATAGTTCATCAGGTAAGCGGGAAAGGAGATATAGTCCAGTGTCAGTCTTACGTCCTTCCTGTATATCTGATCAGCCCCGCCATCGAATCCCACAATTCGATCCTGAAACCAAATCTTAGACTCCAGCCCCTTCTCCTTTGCCTCGATAATAGGCACGCTCTTAAATCTTCCTGCGATCTCTTCCATGGATCGTCCATCTTTTTTCAGACGCTTCACAGTCTCAATACGTTCCAACACCTCCCGGGGAAAATACCCAATTTTCTTGACCCCCTTGATGGCATCCTTCGGTCGTTGCACCATCGGCCTTGGGAGGATACCCATTTTGATATAATTGTTGAGTGTGGCCCTTGAGATCCTGGTTTTCTGAAGAATCTCCTTGCTGCTAATCAAATGCTTTTCCCCAGCCATACGCCTACCCCCCCTTTCTGTATTGTCTAAATATACTGTCTAATTGCAAATGTCAATAAAAATTTTGTATGCCTTGCAGCGTCTACTCACGAACTGTCTAACCTATAAATTAAACAGTTTAGCTATAGCTTCTTGAAGTCTAAACGATCCGCCAAGCATGTGCAAAAAT
>JASFIT010000447.1:0-3721 GCA_050122535.1 Desulfobacteraceae bacterium
TCCCGCCTCCGCGGGATTCCCTCGCAATGAAATTATCACAAGCCTCTGGATGGAGGGGGAGCGGATTTGTGGTTGTTTGCAAGAAACGGCTATGGTATGCAAATCTTATAAGGGAGGTTTTAAACAAATGCTCTACGGAGGCATGAATTCCCCCATCAAACCAGTCTTAGAGGAAGTTGAGGCCATTGCGAAATTGGGATTTGACTACCTGGAGTTGGCCATGGACTCTCCTCAGGCCCACTACAAGATGGTCAACCAGCAGAAAGATGACATACTGAGTGCCTTAGAGCGATATAATATGGGGCTCGTATGCCATCTTCCCGCCTTCGTCTCCACTGCCGATCTGACAGATAGCCTAAGGGAAACATCTCTGAATGAAGTATTGGAATCTCTTCAAGTTGCGGCTCATCTTCAAACCCTAAAGGTGGTTTTACACCCAAGCTATATAAGTGGACTCAGCGTCCTCGTGATGGATCAGGCGAGAGATCGTGCCTGGAGGAGTCTCGAAGCCGTTGTGGAAAAGGCCGATCAACTGGGCGTCTCCATTTGTCTCGAGAACATGTTTCCTGCAACAAATTCGCTCGTGGAGCCTGAGCACTTTGTCCCGGTCTTTGAGAGCTTTCCCTCACTCAAAATGACCCTCGACACAGGGCATGCCCACATGCAAAGCAAAGGAAGCAAGCGGGCCCTTCATTTCATTGAGAGGTTTGGCACCCGAATTGACCACATCCACGCAAACGATAACTTCGGCAAAGAAGACAATCACCTTCCCATCGGAGCAGGGACGGTCGATTTCCCTAGGATTACCAAGGCGCTAAAGAAAATCGGTTATGATGGGACCATAACCCTTGAAGTCTTCTCACGAGACAGGGACTATCTGAAAATAAGTCGAGAAAAGTTGGCGGCCATGTTCGCCGCTCCGTGAGGGCAAACGCGTTCCCTTTTTGATTTGTCATTCAGATGGAGGTTAGTATGTCCGGCATGTTTGAAGCTACTGAAATCAACGGCATGAAAGTGGCAAATAGGTTTGTACGCTCAGCCACTTGGGAAGGCATGGCCGGGGATGACGGGGCATGCTCCCCAAAGCTGGCGGGTTTGATGAGCGAGCTTGCTAAAGGAGATGTGGGTCTGATCATTACCAGCCATGCCTACATTCGACAGGATGGGCAGGCCGGGCCTTGGCAGTTGGGGATTTACAATGATGCACTGATCCAAGGCCTTCGTGGGATGACACAGGCCGTGCATGACCATGGAGGCAAAGTTGTTCTCCAATTGGCCCATGCCGGCTTTTTCGCCAACGCCAAATTGACGGGACAGACCCCTTTGGCCCCCTCTCATGTGGAAGGCATGGCAAAATCCCCCCGAAAAGAGATGACTGTGGATGATATTCAAGAGATTGTGGTGGCCTTCGGTCAGTCCGCCTCACGTGCAAGGGAGGCGGGATTCGATGGGGTCCAAATCCATTCGGCCCATGGATATCTTTTGAGTCAGTTCCTCTCCCCCGCCTTCAACAAGCGCGTAGATGATTACGGGGGACCTGTGGAGAATCGCGCAAAGCTCCTTTTAGAGGTGCTCCGACGGCTGAGAGATGACGCGGGCTCTGACTTCCCGGTCCTGGTCAAGATAAACTCTCAGGATTTCCTGGATGGTGGACTCACCTTGGAGGATTCCCTAAAGGTGGGGGCGATGCTCCAGGAAGGAGGCATTGATGCCATTGAGTTGAGCGGTGGTACCCTTGTCTCGGGCAAGCTGAGCCCTTCCAGGATGGGGATCAAATCTGAAGAAAAAGAGGCCTATTTCAGGGATTCGGCAAAGGCCTTTAAAGAGGTCCTCAAAGTTCCTATCATCATGGTGGGAGGAAATCGTTCTTTCCAGCTGGCTGAAAGCCTCGTGACGCAAGGATATACTGATTACGTCTCCATGAGCCGGCCTTTTATCCGAGAACCTTATCTTATCAAGCGTTGGGCCTCTGGTGACCTCCGCAAGGCCGCCTGCATCTCTGACAACCAGTGCTTTGGTCCTGGGATGGCTGGCGAGGGTATCTACTGCGTCGCAGAGAAAAAACTAAGAGAGAAATCTTAGGGAACCCATGCTCTCCTTTCCCAACATAAGTCCAACCCTGTTCAAGATCGGGCCAATTCAGATTCGCTGGTATGGCCTCATGTACCTGTTCGGCTTCCTCGCTTCTTACTTTCTCATCCGCATACAGCCTCGGGCCCGCAGACTCGGACTTCAGGGCGCATTGCTTCAGGATCTCATTCTCTTCCTGGCCCTTGGCCTCATCGTCGGCGCCCGCATTGGGTATGTCTTCTTTTATCAGTTCTCCAGTTTAGGCGAATACCTGAGAAACCCTTTGGAATTCATCGCCATCTGGCATGGAGGCATGTCTTTTCATGGCGGCCTCATAGGCGCTATTGCAGCGGGTATCCTCTTCTGCCGCTGGCGCAAGTTGCCCGTCTGGGAGGTGGCTGACACGGTCATTGTCACAGCTCCCATAGGCCTTTTGCTGGGGAGGCTAGGCAATTTCATCAATGGTGAACTCTACGGCCGTCCCAGTTCTGTGCCCTGGGCCATGGTTTTTCCTGGGGGTGGTCCCCTACCCCGGCATCCCTCCCAACTCTATGAAGCCGCCCTTGAGGGCCTTTTACTATTTCTTATCCTCTGGGTACTCAAAGACCTTCGATTCCGCCCGGGTGCTATGGTTTGCCTGTTTCTCGGCGGCTACGGTATCTTAAGGTTTTTGGTGGAGTTCTTTCGGGAACCCGATGCCCATATCGGGCTTTTCTGGGGCGTGCTCTCCATGGGTCAGCTCCTTTGCCTTGCCATGGTTATTGTAGCGTTCATCCTCTGGGCCCTTCTGCCTCGCTATCCCCAAACACGCTAAATGGTAATCGCATCGGGCCGAAAACCCTGATCTGAAAGGTGCTGTCCATTCTTGCCAAATTTGCCTTCGTACAAACCAAATATATTGAAAATAGTTGATTTTGAATTGTATTAGTTAAAATATGCCCTCTTATGGAGATCAGATATGGAACAGCCTATTAGGGATTACCCGTTTCGCAGCGTGCTCAGCCTTGAGCCGCTTATTGACTACCTGAATCGCTCAGTACAGGATTCCCAGGAGGCAAGGTTTTGCCAAATGCAAAACCTTCAGGAAATGCGTCATCACATTGAATTCCTCCAGTCAGAAGGATACCTGACCAGGGAATTGGAGACCGTGGAATTGGCAGATTTACCCGGGGTGCAGGGTCTCAAATCATTTCGAGTCGGCGTGAATCTTGAGTCCCAAACCCTCTCTGAGAAGGCCAAAATGATCGCTAGTTAAGCAAAAATATCTTCCTTGAATGGCGTATTCCTCCCCCCTCGAGAGGCTTTGTCACGATTTGACAAAACTGTCATTCCGGCCGAGCCCCGCACGCCAGCCCCTGCTTGATGCTGGGTTGGGCGAGACCCGGAATCCAGGAGAATTGTTGAAAATCAAATCACTCTGGATCCCGGCTCGCATCCCGGTTCGCGGGATTTGGCCGGGATGACATATTGCTATAAAGTCTTTGAGGAGGAAGGTTTGCTGGGGGTGAGTATTGCTGCTTACACGTCCATGAGCTTACCACCATCTGGAAGGTCACTCTCCTTGTATCCGAATTCCTTCAACATTCTCCGAGTCGCCTTCATATTTGGCTTCCAGCCCATCCTTTTGGCGCGAAACTTGGTCGCCACCTGA
>JASFIT010000448.1:0-3710 GCA_050122535.1 Desulfobacteraceae bacterium
GATCCAGAAAATACCCATAGCCCCCGAACACCGTAATTGTTTCATCAATAATCGATTTAGCCGTCTCAGGCACGTGGTGTTTCACCATGGAGGTAAAGAGGGCCTTGATATCATCGGATGTTTCAGGGCCCTGGTCGCACAGCCAAGCTGCTTGGTAGGTAATCCATTTGAGGGATTGAAGCTGGCTCCACATTCTCGCCAGCCGATGGCCTATGGCCTGGAATGTAATAATGGATTTCTTGAACTGCTTTCGTTCCCTCGCGTAATTCAAGGCCTTCAGAAATGCCCCTTGGGCATTTCCAAGGGCTTGGGCTCCTATTTCAATCCGACTCTCATCCAAGAAATCCAGCACATTGAGAAGACCGCGTCCCCTCTCTCCCAAAATGTTTTCTTTGGGCAGTTTCAGATCATGGAAAACCAATTCACCGCTGGAAGTCATCCTTAATCCCATCTTATGGGGAATTTCATTGATTTCCATCTTACCGCCGAGCCATGAAGAGGGGTCTGGCTGAACCAGAATCGTGGTCATTCCTTTCCCCGCCTGAGCCTGTTGATCTTCCTGCGCTAAAATAATGAAAAAATCCGCATATGCCGCGTTCGTGGTAAAGATCTTGGTTCCATTCAGAACAAAACCATCTTCCTTCTCTTCCAGGGTCGTATCCATCCGGGTCAGGTCGCTGCCATGATCCGGTTCGGTGAATGATACGGCGGAAACCCAATCACCCCTCACAAGGGGAGCCAGGAACTTCTCTTGCTGCTGGGGGGTGCCACAGATTCTCAATATCTTGGCAGGTAAGTAGGCCACATGTATGGCCATGCCCAGACCTGAATCTGCCTTGCAGAACTCCTCTACCACAAGGACATTCTCCAGGACGCCCAGGCCTCCGCCGCCTATTTCTTCAGGATAATCGAGACCAATGAAACCCAGTTCACCCGCTTTTTTGTAAAGCTCTCTCGGAAACCGGTGGTTCAACTCGCAGTCCTGTGCCAATTCCGGCGTAAACTCACCTCGCGCGAATTCCGCTGCCGCTCTTTTGATATCCCTCTGCTCGTCACTCAAAGAAAAATCCATTGTTCATACCCTTTCTATTCTTTGCAAAACCCTTAATGCACATACTTCTCCTTCCGCTTCCGGTGCCAGATTTGGAATAATTGAAGATAGTTTCGCGGGGTTGACATTAACCTTCTGTAGGTCTTTTCCCCTGTAACCACATCAGTCACCGCTTCTGTGAATTCCTGACCATACAACGCCAACAGTCGACGGAGCAGTCCCGGATAATCATAAATCAGTTTTGCCAGTGCCCTGCCCAATCTTAATTCTTGAAGTACCCGCTTCGAAAGCTCTGACTCATAAGACTCTTTCACATTTCTCTCATCAAAAGCGCCTTCGAGCAAGGCCTTTGCCGCAATCATTCCACTCAACACTGCAGAGGTGATCCCCTCGCCAACAACGGGGTCCACGAGGCCTGCCGCATCTCCTGACAGAAGCACTCTCTTTTTTACAAAGCCATCTTTTCTGGGACTGACAGGAATCAGAGAACCACGTCTTTTGATAGTAACAACCCCATCCAGGTTGATGAGTTGCATGTATTGTTGAAACATCCTATTCAGTTTCACTGGACCGGGCCGCATACTCAAAACACCCATGGAGAGATGATCCCTTTTCGGGAAGGTCCACGCATATCCGGATGGCATCAAGCCAAAATCAAATCTGGCTGCATGACTCAATCTCTCTAATGATTCCTCGCTGACCACAACTTCACACTCCAGCGCTGGAGCGAGTTTGCGCGTTTCTTTCCATCCAGCCTTTTTAGCGATAATACTATTTGCGCCATCAGCAGCAACCACAAATTGGGAAAACAGGGAGCCGTCGCTTGTTACCAGTTCAACTCTATCTGCATGGCTCATTATATCCTGCACCTGGCATCTCTCGCGGACCTCTGCTCCTGCCTCTTTGGCCGCTGATACCAGGAGGAAATCGAAGCTGTCTCGCATGGTCATTGAGACCATGGGCTCTTCCCTCTTCGACGTAAAAAGGAGTGGTGTTGATACAAGATTTACTTCGGCCGAGTAACACTCTCTCTCGATAGCATCAGATACGTCAATAGGTAAAAGTCCAAGGGCCCTGCGCACGACTCCCCCGCCGCAGGTTTTGTGCCGGGGCAGAGCCTCTTTCTCGATGACGACCACCCTCACCCCCTCTCTTGCCAGGGAGAGGGCCGAGATGGACCCTGCCGGACCACTGCCAGCAACGGCCACATCGTACGAATTGGAAAAGCTTTGACCAATCAATTCAGCCTCGCCTAATTAAGACGGCCAAAAATCCACACTACAATTGGGCTTCATAAGGGTGCACGTCCTATCTTTAACCTGTATGTAAGGCTGAAGAAGAGCTTTTGCCATTTGGGTTTAAGGGGTTTTCTATGATTGCCCTTACATCACTTCTATCCCCACGCTTGTTGAGGAAAACGGCTCTCAGTGCCTAGCCTTACCTATTAGCTTCTACTTTGAGATCGAAAAAGGATTGAACCTCGTATCATGATCATAAACTTCCAACCCTTCTTTTCGCTTCAGGAATCTAACCACCACATAGGTCAAAGGCGTTACGGCTGCCTCGTAGATGGATTTTGCCAGCCACTGCGTCACAATGGTCAAACTCAGTGCGGACACGGGGATTGTTCCAACAAAGGCCAAGGTGATAAACACCAGCGAGTCTAGGCCCTGGCCCACAAGTGTGGAGCCAATGGTGCGCAGCCACAACCATCTGCCTCGGGTGGCTATTTTCATCTTTGCAAGGACAAAAGAGTTGGCAAATTCGCCCACGAGGTAGGCCAGGAAAGAGGCGAAAAGTAGCCGCGGTGTGTAACCAAGAATGCGCTCGTAGGCATCTTGAGCGTCCCAGAAGGATGCGGCAGGCAAGACCTGCCCTATCCAGATGGCCAGGACAGTGATAAAATTACAGAAAAAGCCCAGCCAGATCACCCGTCGCGCCTGACCATATCCATACACTTCAGTCAACACGTCCCCGATGATATAACTGAGAGGGAAAATAAGAATGGCTGCAGGCAGAATAAAGCCGAACAGGTTCACCAATTTGACAGCAGTGATGTTGGCTGTGATCAGGCAGGTGACAAAGAGAGCAACGATGATCATAAACCAAAAGGAATATCTCACATGTTCATTCACCTTCCAGGGCCTCTCTCCAGGGTGTCTGGTTGAATCTTATGTTTTCGGCGCCTTTCCCTCTGTTTACCCTCTCAGCTCAGCGCGAGTGAGCAAGTTTAGGCTTTGCCCAAAGCTAGGCGGGTTCGTAATAGCACCTCTTGGGTGAGATGACCTTCCCGTCTTTTTTCAGTTTGTTTATAATCTTCGACACCTCTTTGCTTTCCACTCCTGTGGTTTTTGCAACATCTCCCGGCCTTACGGGCTTGCCTGCCTTCTTCATAGCGTCCAGCACTTTTTTCTCATGCTTCTCCATCTTTTGACCCTCCTAGAAATTGAATTTAATCGCCACCCAGCTATATCAAACCCACTTCTAAATGTTAATAGACAAAACTCATTCCTTGAGTGCATTTCTAAACACGGCATAAAAAATCATTATGGCCAGAAAGTAAAGAATAGAGGCTGAAAACATGAGCATCCTGAACCCGATGCTCACCGCAAGGCATTTGCCTAGCACAGCCCCTATGACGGAGGCACATCCATTGATG
>JASFIT010000449.1:0-3695 GCA_050122535.1 Desulfobacteraceae bacterium
GGTGGAGGTAGTAGCCTTCCGAGTGAATTGACCAACGTAGGTGGTATCCTTTTCTTCGCGGCTGATGATGGGACAAATGGGACAGAGCTCTGGCAGCATGATCCCGCAGCGGGTGCAACGGCATTAGTCCAAGATATAAACCCCGGTGGAGGTAGTAGCCTTCCGAGTGAATTGACCAACGTAGGTGGTATCCTTTTCTTCGCGGCTGATGATGGGACAAATGGGACAGAGCTCTGGCAGCATGATCCCGCAGCGGGTGCAACGGTATTAGTGCAAGATATAAACCCCGGTGGAGGTAGCAGCCTTCCGAGTGAACTCATCAACTTCAACGGAGCACTCTACTTTAGAGCCGATGACGGGACCAATGGGAGGGAGCTTTGGACAAGTGGTGGTGCAGTAGCCCGTACAGTACTGGTGAAAGATATAGCCCCGGGTGGTGCCAGTAGTTCTCCAAATGAACTGACTACAGCGAGTGGGGAACTCTTCTTCGCTGCCGACGACGGGAATAGGGGCGTGGAGCTTTGGAGGACGGATACAGGAGCCCTGCAAGTGGTGGTTACTGGAGACGGTTGTTTTATTGGAACAGCGGCATCTGATATCCCTAGTAAATGAAAAAGGGGGGCGTCCATTAATAAATCAGTTTCTTTCCTCTTTATTGGTTTATTAATGGACGCCCCCCTTTTTATGGCTTCAGTATAAGGACGTGCTTTGCCTCAGACTCTACCTTTGCCCTTGAATAGTGGAGGGGATGATGCTCGACCTTTAGCCACATTTGCATCTGGTCGTCGTAGTGGGGGCTACCAAACATGCCGGACTGGCCAGGGACAACTGAGCCGAGGCTTTTATCCCAATCCTGGAGATCATAAATATGCCGGTGGCTCACGTCCCAAGCCTTCAGATCAAAGTCCATGCCGGGATTTACTGCAGACTGCCACACAGTACTGAAGTGCCCACCCCCTTCGTAGGGACCGAGGTTAAACACCTTGTCCAAAGGGGGAACGCTCCCGAGAGTATGTTCTAGTTCGACCCGATGTAGCTTGCCCCATTGCCAATCGGATGGGTCTGTGCCCAGTTTCTGTTTCAGGAAGGCGGCCGTCTCCATAAGGCTCTTTTCAAGAATGTGGGTTAAATTCTCCTGTTCCGGCGTGTTGATATCGTCGAACCAGGAAGAATCGCGATCCTCCATGACACGTTGCAATATCACCCGGCTGTGCTGAGAAAAGCGGTTGAGCGGTTCCAGGTAGGTCAATCCTACACCAAAGAAGCGGTCCGCTACAGGACCCAGTTCATCCCTGAAAGTGTTTTCCAGGAGGCGGTAAAAGAGCACCGAGTAAATGGCGCCCCCCACGCTTTCAGGTCCCAAAACCTGATCCCAAGATCGAAGCCGCTCCAAGAGCTGGCGGGCTACAGGGTCTTGGATCCCAATATCTTCTAAGGTGGCCAAGAATTGTTTTGCCGGGAGACACTTGAGGTCGCCTTGAAGCGTGCGAAAGTCAGCCTTTGTTGCCTTTTCCTTTCCAGACAGAACCTGTTCGATCCTGGCTGCCCGGAAACCGGGTGCATAGTCCGTAGCGATGTAGCGAGGGTAATCAGGACCGACAACTTGATTATTAGCCGCGACCATAAAGCCCCTAGTCGGATTCAATAGAAATGGCTTTTGGTCAGGAGACGCATAGCCCAGCCACTCGTTTTCGCCCTTCCATCCCGGAAATGGCCCCTGTCCATGTCCTCCCATACGGATAGGAATGCGACTGGCAAGCACGTATCCGATGTTGCCCTTGTTGTCTGCATAGATGAGGTTTATGGATGGCTCAGACCATTTTTGGGCGGCTGACTTGAATTCCTCCCAATTTCGGGCCAGATTAACACCGCGCACAGCTGGCAGCATGTCCCCCGGATCATGGGCACTCCATTTCAAGGCGAGCGCATGTTCTAGGCCCTGAATGGCCGGCACCTGGGGAGAGATGATGGGCCCATGCCTCGTGTGCCAGATTTCATGAATCACCGGAGTTTCTTCTCCCTTGACACGGATCTCTTCTTTAATGAGTTCTGCTTGTAGCCACTGATCCTTGTAAAGATATTGCCCTGGTTGATCGGGATTCATGCGCTCAAGAAAGGTGTCCTGGACATCTGTGTATGCAAACGTAATCCCCCAGGCCAGATCCCTATTGTGCCCCACAATGATGCTGGGCACGCCGGCCAGTGAGAGCCCAATCATGTCATAGTCTCCAGCCACGAGGTGCATTTCGTACCAAACGCTGGGCACCCTCAGCACAAGGTGCATATCGTTAGCGAGCAGCGGAAAACCTGTGGCTGTGCGCGACCCGTGAACCGCCCAATTGTTACTGGCCCCACCCATGGTTGGGACGAGGGATCTCGGTATATGAGGACGTGGCGGCCACAAGGAGGCCAAGTCTAGACCGGGGGGGATTATGGTGGGCGTTTCAGGCTGGTTAAAGCCCAGTAGTTCGTGGGCCTTTTCCGTGCCCAACTTCTGATCCAACATGGCCCGCACGATCTCCTCTTGCCAGTTCTTACTCCCTAGCAGAGCCATCATCTTGGCCCAGGCGATCGAATCCTCAGGACGCCATGGTTCGGGGACGACTTTCAAGAGACGAAACTCAAGAGGAAGGCGGTCTTTCCTGTGATCAATAAATGCATTGACGCCCGCGGCAAAGGCATTTACGAGCTTGAGATGAGATGCGTCGTAAGCGGCTACCTCTCGGCGTGCAGCCCGCATCACACCCAGGGTTCGTACGAGACGGTCCAGCGGGAGGGTCAGAGGCCCGATGATTTCGCTGAGCCTCCCAGCCGCCAAACGCCTGTTGCTCTCCATTTGCCAGAGCCGATCCTGGGCCTGTACAAAGCCTTGGGCCATGAAAAGATCATGTTCGTTTTCTGCATAGATGTGGGGAACGCCCCAGTGGTCCCGGTAGACTTTTACCGGCGCATGAAGTCCCTTGATCCGTATTTCGCCATCCGTTTTGGGGAGAGGGAGTTTCACGAAATAGTAATAACCGGCTCCGCATACGAGAACTACGAGAAGGACGATACCAGCCAAAAGGTAGATTAGCTTCCTAAGCATGGGCACCTCTTCCATTTCTCATGGTCATTGCGAGACCCCGGGTGGGGGGATAAGCGGTGGGGAATGAATCCCCACCCTACGGTTTCGATGTAGGGTGGCATTTTACCCGCCAAAGTCCGTTGGCGGGTGAACATGCCACCAGTCGTGCAGGAGCTTAGAGAATAGTTGGGCATGTGTCAAGACGTGAGCACTAATAGGGGTTGATCAGTGAATAGCGCTGTGATAGGTGTTTGTTAGTTTCAAGAGTATAAGGGATATGGAATAAAAGGATCTATCATGCCCACTGGTGCTTGCGGAATAAACTGTGATGTTTGCAGACTGAACCTCATGGAAATCTGTTCCACGTGCGGCTCTGGAAGGAGCGAGGAGGGGCTAAAAAAAATGGCAACTCAGGTGAGGGTACTGGGTTCGCCATGCCCAATACTTGCGTGTGCCTCAGAGAAGAGGATAGAATACTGTCCAAGGGATTGTGAAGCGTTTCCCTGTGATAGATTCAAAACAGGACCTTATCCATTTAGCCAGGGATTTTTGAGCATGCAGGAGAGAAGACGCAAACAGGGACCGCAGGCCAAGACCCCTTCGGGGGATGTCTTGAAAGTGCCTGAACAAT
>JASFIT010000450.1:0-3685 GCA_050122535.1 Desulfobacteraceae bacterium
CATTTCTTTCTTAAAACGACCTCCCCAAATTTTTGATTTGTCGTCTGTCATTGGGTCTTTCCCTATCCCTGCTTCCGTCTCATGAGTTCGGCTATTTTAAGCCGGAGTGCATTCAACCGTATAAATCCCTCGGCATCCTGTTGATTATATACATCTTCACGCTCAAAGGTCGCAAAGTCTGCGTCATATAGGGAACGGTCAGATTTCCTTCCCACCACCTTGCAGTTTCCCTTGTAAAGTTTGAGTCTCACCGTACCGCTTACGTTTTTTTGAGTCTCGTCGATAAGGGACTGCAGCATTTCCCTCTCTGGCGAAAACCAGTAGCCATAGTAGATCATCTCGGCATACCGGGACACAAGCCCGTCCCTGATGTGCATGACTTCCCGGTCCATGGTTATGGATTCGATTGCCTGGTGAGCCACCCTTAGAATAGTCCCACCGGGCGTTTCATACACGCCTCTTGACTTCATGCCCACATATCGATTCTCCACCAGGTCCACGCGGCCGACGCCATTCCTCCCGCCCAGGCCGTTGAGGTGGGCCAAGAGATCTGCGGGGGATAAAGATTTTCCATCTACTGCAATTGGGTTCCCCTCTTTGAATTGGACTTCCACATACGAGGCCTGATCTGGCGCATCCTCTGGAGAAACGGACATGACGAACATGTCTTTAGGAGGCTCTTTCCATGTATCTTCGAGGATCCCGCCTTCGAAACTGATATGCAGTAAATTTGCATCCGTGGAATAAGGCTTCTCTTTGGTCACAGGAATAGGGATATTCTTAGAGCGGGCATAGCTTACCAGGTCTTCTCGGCCCTTGAAACGCCATATCCTCCAGGGTGCGATGATCTTTAAGTCAGGCTCAAGGGCCATATAGGCCATTTCAAACCTCACCTGATCATTACCTTTTCCAGTGGCCCCATGACTCAGCGCATCCGCCCCTGATCCCTTTGCAGCTTCCACTTGTCTCATGGCGATCAGAGGCCTTGCAAGAGAAGTCCCGAGCAGGTACCCGGATTCATAGATGGCATTGGCCCTTAGTGCGGGCCACACAAAATCCTGCACAAACTCCTCTTTAAGGTCTTCCATGATAACTTCTTCTGCACCCGTCTGAATGGCTTTCTCCTTGACGGCCTCCATATCATCCCCCTGTCCAAGATCTGCGGAATAGGCAATGACAGGACAATGATAATTTTCCATCAGCCATGAGAGAATGACGGATGTATCAAGACCGCCAGAGTACGCCAGCACTATCTTTTCGATCTTTTCACCCAAATCTCAGCTCTCCTAATTTGCTTAGTAATGCATCATCAACCGCCGACCCGCCGCCGCCAAGGCTATGGCGGGGCAAGCCCACACAGACAAAAATAGGCTTTTTCTCCGCCGAGTGCGGTAGAGGAAAACGACTCTGCCCTTCGGGCGGTTAGAAAGATGATCGCCTTATTTCGGTTTTTGAAAGTGTAAAAGTACCGAAAATTGATGTTAACCGTTTAGTGTTATGAGACGATGATTCCTTTTAGCCGTGCGGGTCGCTCGACTAAAACATCCCCGTAGGTCTGCGGTTTAATCATTCCCTAAGCAGTAATTGCTCCAGAAGGGCCTGATGGAGGTGGAGCTTGTTTTCAGCCTGGTCAAAAACGACGGAGCGAGGACCATCGATAACGTCGGCCGTTATCTCCTCACCCCTATGGGCCGGAAGACAATGCATGACCAGGACATCGGGTTTAGCCAGTTCGACCAATGACTGATCCACTTGAAAGTCCTGGAAAACCTTCGTCCGCTCCACCTTTTCGTCTTCTTGGCCCATGCTGGCCCAGACATCCGTATTAATGACATCTGCTTCACTGGCAGCCTCTTCCCGATCTTCAACCACACGGACGTTTTTACCCACATCCTTCAGGACCTCAGTTAGAGGATGATAAGCGCGTGGACATGCCAAGATCAGCTCAAATCCCAGCAGATGGGCGGCGTTAATCCACGAGTGGGCCACATTGTTGCCATCTCCGATCCAGGCAACTTTCATATTATCCATGTGCCCCCGCTTCTCCTTCACTGTCATGAGGTCACTCAGTACCTGGCAGGGATGATAGAGATCCGTCAGGGCGTTGATAACGGGAATGTCTGCCCATTTCGCCATCTCTTCAACCAGCCCATGAGAATAGGTTCTAATCACCAGACCATCAAGATATCGAGAAAGTACCCGGGCCGTATCCTCCACAGTCTCATCTCTCGACATCTGCATATCGGCTCGAGTCAGAAAAAGGGTTTGGCCACCCGACCGGAACATGGCTGTCTCAAAGGAGACCCGTGTCCTTGTTGAGGCCTTATCAAAAATCAAACCGATGGTGTACCCTGAGAGGGGTTTTGCCTGATTGCGTCCCTGCTTTTTTATCTTAAGACCTTTATCAACAAGAGTGAGAATCTCTTCCCGACTTAGATCTCGAATTGTTAAAAGGTCTCGTTTCATCTCTGTTCACCCAAGATCTCATCCAAGGCATCAATCAGAGCATCAATCTCTTTCTTCCCAACGATCAGAGGGGGGATAAACCGAAGGACATTGTCCTGAATACAGTTGATTAGAAAACCCCTCTCTGTACAGGCATCCACCATTGGAGCACCCGGCCGATCAAGCTCCACGCCAAGAATGAGACCAAGGCCCCTTACATCCTTTATCATATGATGTCTCTCGCTGAGATCATCCAATCTTCCCTTGAAATATTCTCCCATCTGCCGACTGTTATCAATCCATCCATCTTCCAAAAGGCTCTTCAACACAGCCTTTGCAGCGGCCGTCACAAGGGGCGTCCCTCCAAAGGTGGAGGCGTGACTTCCAGGACCAAATGCATTGCTCAATTCCTCGGAGGAAAGCATGGCACCAATGGGAAGACCGTTTCCCAATGCCTTGGCCAGAGTCATTATGTGAGGAGTCACACCATAGTGCTCATAGGCAAATAACCGCCCGGTACGACCCATCCCCACCTGGACTTCATCAAAAATCAGTATCAGATTTCGAGCACCGCATATCTCCTCAACACCGTTAAGGTAATTG
Organism: Desulfobacteraceae bacterium; assembly: GCA_050122535.1. Lineage (GTDB taxonomy): Bacteria > Desulfobacterota > DSM-4660 > Desulfatiglandales > HGW-15 > JASFEQ01. The sequence continues at coordinate 3,049 of JASFIT010000450.1, forward strand.
GGGTGAGGGCATACGACGCCCCCTTCACCCTGGATGGGCTCCAGCATGACAGCACACACGTGGTCGTCCACCGCCTCCTCCAGGCTGGGCAGATCATTAAATGGGACGAATTTAAAACCGTTCAGCAGAGGATCATAGCCCTTCTGGACCTTTGCCTGCCCTGTCGCTGACAGGGTCGCCATGGTCCTCCCGTGAAAGGAATTTGTCATGGAAATGATCACATACCTGTCTGAACTAAAGTTCTCCTCCGAGTAGCGCCTTACAAGCTTTATGGCCGCCTCGTTGGCCTCAGCACCACTGTTACAGAAAAACACACGGTCAGCGAAGCAATTTTCCACCAAGAGCTGAGCCAGCTCCGTTTGAGGTTTTGTGTAATAGAGGTTTGATACATGCACCAGCGTTCTTGACTGCTCCTCAAGGGCCTCGCTAACCAATGGTGAACTATGTCCCAGTGCACAAACAGCAATGCCACCCACAAAATCAAGGTACTCTTTTCCTTCCTCATCCCAAACCCGACAGCCTTTTCCCTTCACCAGGGTGAGAGGAAAACGGCTGTACGTCTGAAACATATATTTGTCTGCAAGGCTGGAACTACTCTCCATCTGCTCACTCACTCCTTGGCATTCGTCCTTAGTCA
>JASFIT010000451.1:0-3669 GCA_050122535.1 Desulfobacteraceae bacterium
AGGGACCGTTCATCGCCTAAACCATGGATCTATTTCCACCCCATCTCCTTGTAAAACTTCTCAGCGCCAGGATGCAGAGGAACTCCCCCCAGCTTTTCAGGCTTCCAGGCTGTCTTGGGATCAAAGGCCTGAAAGGCCTTGTAAGCGGCCTGGATCTTATCCTTGTTCTCCACAACGGCCTTGGTGATGATGTAGACCACATCGGCGGGAATATCCTCTCTAACGAGAATGCAAGTGGGGAATCCCACTGTGACCACGTCCTCTTTCTGCCCATGGAACATACCCGCCGGAACGGTGGAGCGGAGAAACCCGTATTTTTCACTGAGCTGGGAGATCATGGATTCCTCCAGATTGACAAAATTGAGGGGACGCGCAATGGCCAACTCGGTCCAGGTGGGATGACGGGGCGTTGCCAACATCAAGAAGGCATCGAACGCGCCTTCCTTGAGTCCTGGAACCATCTCCTTGAATCCCTTGAGCAACAAGTCGCCACCCCAGGCATCGAGATCTTTGGTGGAGACGCCGTATTCACCTAAGATTTGCCGGGCTGCAAACTCGCTCAAGGAGCCTTTGGATTGAGTACAGATCCGAATGCCCATCTTCTTGTTCTTTAGGTCTGCCCAACCCTTCGCGTCCACACCCGCTTTGATGGCACCCAGATGCCAATAATTATCCAATCCCCCGGCAATGGCACGAATGTTCCGGATCTTTTTCTGATAAGGCGGGTTCACGCCGTTCCAGGCCCACTTGGCTGTTGGGGGAAATGAGAGCCCGAGCTCTGCCTTTCCTGCAGCAAGGAGCTTCGGATTGCCAAGTCCGCCTGATTTTGGCAAGGCGTCTACCGTTGAACCAGAGGGAAGGTATTGTTTAATGATATCGGACATGACACCAGCCATTATATAGTGGCCGCTACCGATCTTAAAGGAAGCAAACTTCAGATTCACCGGTTGTTGCGCCTGTGAGATGGCTGGCATTGCCCCAAGGAAGGAAACAAGGGAGACAATGATAAGGATTGCTTTCCAGTTATTCATCATTTTTTGCATCGTTGTACTCCTTTCATGGAAAGTGATAGATTGCAACGTACCCGCTTATGGCCTTACTTATAGGAAAAGTGTAACTATGACAAGAGAAAAATCCTGTGTAATAGGGGAATTAAGGGGCCTCCTGTAGGAGTAAGATGGCGGGATTTCTGATCTATTCAAAAAGACTTGACAGCTTGAAATAACTGAAATATTGAATGCAATATATCATTTGGGTGGGGTGATCATCAGTCGAGCCACCCAGTTTTTTTAAAACCTGCTCGCGGACGATCGGGTTTATGGTGAAGTCCTGCAGAGAAGAAAATCAATTTAAAGGGGTAGAATGATAGGGCATGAACGCAAATTCGGAAATTAAACAGATATTTGATGAGGTACGGCAGCAAGGGCGAACCCGGCTGACAGAGGCGGAGGCAAAAAAAGTACTCGCCAGCGCCGGTCTGGCTATCACACGAGAAGACATGGCATCGAGCGAAGATGAGGCGGCAACAAAGGCCGAACAGATTGGATTCCCCGTTGTGCTGAAGGTGGCCTCTGCGGACATTCTGCACAAATCGGATGCAGGCGGCGTCAAGGTGGGACTTGCAGATGCTGAGGCGGTGCGCAGCGCCTACCGCGACATCATGGAGACAGTGAAAGAGAAACATCCCAGCGCAAAAATACAGGGCGTTCTGGTACAGGAAATGGTTGAGGGCGGCATTGAGACGATTGTGGGTGTGGCCAATCGGCCGCCATTTGGCCCGGTCGTCGCTTTTGGTTTGGGCGGCGTGTTTGTGGAACTGCTCAAGGACATCACATTCCGGCTCGCACCCATAGACGAAGAGGGCGCAACCGAGATGTTGGCCGACATAAAAGGGGCGAGCATGTTGGATGGCTATCGTGGACAGCCAGCCGCGGACAAAGCCGAGTTGGCCAAGGTGATTGCGCGGCTTTCAGAGCTGGCCATTGCGTTTAACAAACAGGTAGAGGAATTGGACATCAACCCCTTGGTGGTAAAGGGTGATCGTGTGGTGGCGCTTGATGCCCTGATTACCCTTAAAGAGAATGGGGCTGGAGATCAGCCCGCACCCAAGGAAAAGGTGGGTGAAGGAAATGGCAACGACATCCGGGCCGTCCTCGAACCTCGCTCTATCGCCGTCATAGGGGCGTCCTCAAACCCAGCAAAAACGGGCCATGTCCTTTTCAAAAACATCGTGGTCAACGGTTTCCCCGGGAAGGTCTATCCCATCAACCCAAAGGCGGACGAAATCCTGGGGATCAAGGCCTATCCCAAGATTCTCGACGTGCCTGATGAAATCGATGTGGTCTTTTTTCTGCTCCCAGGTCAGTTTGTCCCCACCCTTTACGAAGATTGTAAAAAGAAAGGGGTAAAGGCGGCTGTGATCATTGCCGCAGGATTCGCCGAGGTGGGCGAGGAGGGGGCAAAACAGCAAAACATGTTGGTGGACCTGGTCAAGAGCACCGGGGTCCGTTGTCTGGGGCCCAACTCCATTGGATTCATCAATATGGACCAACAACTGGTGGCTAGCTTCATCCTGTTTGAGAACTGGGAGGATGGTTCCATCGCACTTGCGGGCCAGTCAGGTATTTTCGCTGGAGCCGTGGCAGATCAGGTTATGAACCGTACGGTGCAGCGCATAGGCATAGGTAAAAGCATCATCATGGGAAATAAGATTGATTTGGATGAGAGTGATTTCTTGGAATGGTCATGGAAGGATCCCAAGACCGAAATAGTCGCACTTCACCTAGAAGGCATGCAGGATCCTCGTCGTTTTCTCTCCTTGGCCAATAAGGTAAAGCGGGACATGCCGATCATCGTCTTGAAGCCGGGTCGTACGGAGCCCGGTGCGAGGGCCTCTGCCTCCCATACGGGTTCGCTGGCCCTAGATGACACACTGGTGGACCACGCATTTCGTCAGTATGGGGTCACACGTGCCTACGACCTGGAGGAGTTCCTCGAGTTCATGAAGGCCTTTTCCTTTCAACCCCTGCCGAAAGGAAATCGGATCGGCATCGCGACCTTTAGTGGCGCCAATGGGGTGATGGCGTGTGACGAACTTTCGGAACGGGGTTTCGTGCTGGCTGACTTCGAGCCGGACACCTATAAGCGCATCGAGAAGTTTCTGCCGGAGTGGCAACCAGTCACGAACCCGCTCGATCTGTGGGCGGCTATGGGTTCCGGCAACCGGCTCGCCCATGAAGAAGGACTGCTCTCTGTCATCGATGACAAGAACGTGGATGCCGTCTTGGTAATCCTTCTCGCCCTGGCAAATGCTGATTTCGATGGTATCAGAGAAGTGTTTGCCAATGCCATGGAGCGGCATCCTGATAAACCGATCTATGTGGTGGCTCTGGGTGGCAAGGTGAAGGAGAGATGGCTCAAAGAGATCGAAGGGCTGAAAGTGCCTGTGTTTGAGAATACGCATATCGCTGTTAAGGCGTTCACCGCGGCCTTACGCTATGCCCAGGACCGCGAACGGTTGCAGCCAGACCCCGTGCTTCCGTCGTAACATCCAAAACCCTTACGTTTTGCGGGGTTGTATAGTCAGGCCATACATTGAAATAATGCCTCAATCGGCTTTAAATCCCCCTCGATCCCCCTTTAAAAAAGGGGGAGGAAGGTTATTTCTCT
>JASFIT010000452.1:0-3662 GCA_050122535.1 Desulfobacteraceae bacterium
CCTCGAAAAGAGAGAAAAGCCAAGCTGAGAAAGATGGCCACCAGCCAAAACGAGGAGAAACCGAGCAGGAAAAATATCCCGCCAGCCAGATGGGCCCCGACGGTACCAAAGAGATTATGGGCCTCTCCCGGCCGGCCAGATTTGAGCCAGAATAGGGGATCAGCAGGGTGGTAGGAGAAGAGGCTTATCCCCACAACCAGGGCAATGAGGAAAAAAACAATACCCCATATTTCCTTCTTCATAGGTTCTGCGCGCTTCTGTGATTTGGTTTTGTTTTTCGACTTTTTACCCAACTTGATTCTGACCTCACTTCAAAATGGCAAGAGATATTCCCATTCAGCTAATGGGCTCGGCAGGTGAACCGCCTCAGCATCATACAGGTATAATAATTGGTAATATAAGAGGACTTCTTTCAATAACCTTATAAAAGAAACGTTTCAACCTTCTTTTGATGAGGGGCGCTACCTCCGTCCAGTCAATGTGCCTCGGGTTTTCGATTTCTTCCAGTAATTCAGAGACGATGGACTTGGCCTGCGCCAGTATAGATCCGCCTTGATCCTCGATCACGAATCCCCGGGAAATAATATCGGGGCCATAAATTACCTCTCCTGTCTTCTCGTCAATGGCCAGGAGGGCTATGACCACCCCGTCTCCTGAAAGCCTTCGCCGGTCTCTCAAGACCAACTCACCCACATCTCCAACGCCCTTGCCATCTACAAGCACCCTGCCTGTCTGCACCGGTTCCCCGATTTTGGCTTCCCTGTCCTCAAAACATACGGTGGTGCCATTCTCAACAAGCAGAAGTCTGTCCGGGGGTATTCCTGTTTCCATAGCCAATTGAATGTGTTTGACAAGATGCCTGTACTCCCCGTGTATGGGCATGAAATATTTCGGCTTTATGAGATTGAGTAATAATTTGAGCTCCTCTTTGTAGGCGTGACCAGAAGAGTGGATGTGGGATACCTTTTCGTAAACCACCTCCGCTCCCATTCGGTACAGATTATTAATGATAGTGGTGATGGCCCTTTCATTGCCAGGTATGAAGCGCGAGGAGAGAATGATTGTATCACCCTTTTTAATTCTTATCTTTTTGTGTTTATCTTGGGCCATCCTGGTCAGCGAAGACATGGGCTCTCCCTGACTGCCCGTAGTGACAATCGCTATTCTATGCTCTGGGAATTGGTCCACGGCTCTTTCTTCTATTTCAGCTTCGTCGGGAATATGAATAAAGCCTTCAGCCTTTGCAATCCGGATGTTGGCCTGCATGCTTTTCCCACTGAACAACACTTTCCGGTCGAATTTCACCGCCAGGTTGATTATCTGCTGTATCCTTGAAATGTTTGAGGCAAAAACCGCAGCGATTAATCTCCCCTTACAAGACTGAAAGAGTTCCCCCAGGGTCTTTTTTACGTCGCTTTCGCTAAGGGTAAAGCCCTCTTTTTCCACGTTGGTAGAGTCTGAAAAAAGGGCTAATACACCCTGCTCTGCATAGTGCGCAAATCTGTCCAGATCCGTTAACTGCCCATCAACAGGGGTTTGATCTATTCTGAAATCGCCTGAATGGATGATAATTCCCTCCGGGGTGTCAATGGCCAGGCCCACCCCATCTACAATACTGTGGTTGACTCTGATATATTCCACTTGAAAGGGACCGAATGCTGTCACATCCCCTGCTTCTATTTTCTGCAGACTTGCCTGTTCCAGTAGATTATGTTCCTTGAGCTTGTCCTTCAGGAGTTCTATGGTGAAATTGGTCCCAAAGATGGGGACATTGAATTCCCTAAGAAAATAAGGCATGGCACCAATATGATCTTCATGACCGTGGGTGAGAACGATAGACTTTACCTTATCTCTGTTCTCTTTTAGATATTGAATATCAGGTATGACCACATCCACGCCTGGCATATAATCTTCTGGGAACATTAAGCCGGCATCCACTATTAGCATATGATGGTCATATTCCATGACCATCATATTAAGACCAATCTCACCTAATCCCCCTAAAGGGGTAACTTTGAGCATCCTCTACCTACAAGGTTCTGTTGAAGGTTTTTTCCGCCTAAAACGAAGGCTGAATCGAGCTAAGTTCTTGTTTTGAGTTAACAACAGCTTAAATCTTCAACAGCCATGAGTCAATATGGAAATAGACCAGCTCCGGTTCCCTCCGCTTTTGGAATAATGGAATATTGGAATGGCCGTCTTCGCCATAGTGGCCTATCCAGCCGTCGCAGTCGCTACGGCGCCCGTCCTCTCCATCCTCCGCAGTAGTCTGCTACGGAGGACGGGCGCAGTAGCCTGCTACGGAGGATGGAGAGCAGGCCGGCTGAGACGGCTGAATTGGAATAATGGGTCAGACCAATAAAGCCCATTGGATACGATTTAAGGGAATTCCACCTTTAATACCCCACTATTCCATTGTTCCAGTATTCCATCATTCCATACATCTCCGAGGCAATCAGCTATCATCAAAATGTCCACCAAACGATTGAGTCACAGAAACCGCAGTCAATTTTCCTATTTGCCTTGATCTCGCCAATTTGATTATGCTAATTTAGCCCAACTTTGATTGGGTCAGTCGTGTACGGAACTGTTCACAAATCCAAAACTTTACAGGTTTGGTGGGAGGAGATCAGGGCATGGCAAGCGTAAATAAGGTCATTCTAGTGGGAAACTTGGGCGCAGATCCAGAACTCCGATATACGCCAGCAGGTACGCCGGTGGCCACTTTCAGCTTGGCTACGCACGAACAGTGGACCAACAAGAGCGGCGAAAAGGGAGAACGAACCGAGTGGCACAGGATCGTGGCGTGGGCGCGTTTGGGTGAGATATGCGGAGAATATCTGCATAAAGGAAAACAGGTCTATATTGAGGGGAGATTGCAGACTCGGACCTGGGAAGACCGCGAAGGGAATAAGCGCTACACCACAGAAATTGTCGCCCAGACCATGCAGATGCTTGGACCGACAGGAAGAGAGGGTAGGGTGGAGGCCAGGGAGGAAGCTTTTCCGGTTGAGGAACCCATATCGATCCCTGATGATGACATACCCTTTTGAACGCAGCAAGGGTTCCAGGGTCGCCCGAATTAATACATCAACTTTGCAGAGGACTAGGCCTTATCTTCAACCTCTTCGTTATTCTCCTCTGGAGGAGCTAACTCCTCAGGTTGCTCCTGGGTCGCCTTCTTGAAGTTCTTAATCCCCTTTCCTATCCCACTGCCTATTTGGGGGAGTTTGCCGGCGCCAAAGATAATCAAGATTATGATCAGGATTATGATAAGTTCCGGCATACCTATACCAAACATTCATAACCTCCACTGACTATGACTTTTTACTGAGTTCTTCTAGCAGCGACTTAAACTCCGGAGAACTTACAAAACCATCAATTGCCTGTCGATAATCTAGCCACGCAGACCACATCTTGACCCACTCCTTATTGTGCCAAAAGATCTCTGTACGTCTTTTTTCCCGGGAGATGGCTAGAAAATCTTCAAATTCTGCTTTGCAGCACTCACAGAGCGTGAATCCAAACGAAGTTGATGGAGAATCATGCGTGGCATCCGAATCCTTCAGATAATGGCCGCACATGGCGCATCTATGGTGACATGCAGAGCACTGAATGACCTTCTGAACGCCTTCAAGTTTCCCGCGAAACGCTTCAAGTTG
>JASFIT010000453.1:0-3646 GCA_050122535.1 Desulfobacteraceae bacterium
TCCCCTCTCGGAGTTGGAGCCATTTATGAAAGCTGTCGCACAGCTCAAGGGACTGCACCTGGAGGCCCTGGCTTCACACCTTTCCTCTGCGGACGACCCTGCCAGTGACTTTACTGAAATTCAGATAGAGAATTTCAAAAAGGCCATTGATATTGGCCGTAACATGGGATTGGAACTCCCCCTAAACAATTTGGCCAACAGCGCTGGAACAATGGCCCATAAGGAGGCCCATTTAGGCCTGGTAAGGCCGGGTATCATGCTATATGGGGGGCTTCCCTCGCCAGAATTTCAAAGCCCATTGCCCCTGAAGCCCGTGATGAATTTCAAGGGGGAGGTCGTCCAGATTAGGGATTTGCCCGACAACACGCCAGTAAGCTATGGCCGCACCTATTACACGAAAGGCACACAAAAAATAGCCGTCACTACGGCAGGCTACGGGGATGGCCTGCCCATAGGCATATCAAACAGGGGAAAAGTCCTGATTCAGGGAAAGCGAGTAGATATTGTCGGCAGGGTCTGCATGAACATGACCATGTGTGATGTGAGTGGACTAAAAAATGTAACGCCCGGGAGCGAAGTGGTCTTTTTGGGCACGCAAGGAGAGGAGACCATTACGGGCGATGAGATGGCCCGTTGGACGCAAACCATCTCCTATGAGATCTTCTGTGCCATAGGCGTAGGAAATAAGAAGGAATACGTGGGATGAAGAGGGCTTTAGACAATATTCTGACGACGACGATTCAGGGATGCTTCGAAAAAGAGAAACTTCGTGAAACGCCCTTGCCGGACTATGTCATAGAAGTCCCCAACAACCCGGATCACGGTCATTTTGCCACCAATCTCCCCTTGACCCTTGCCTCATCCCAAAAACAAAAGCCCATTGAGATTGCGGGCATTATCGTGGAAAACCTGGTGGATGATGGTCATCTTCTTGAAAAAGTGGAAATAGCAGGTCCCGGTTTCATAAACTTTACGATCAGGACAGAGCAGTGGCAGAGATTTTTGGCCGGGATAATCGCGATGGGTAGGAAATATGGCCGGAGTGACTTGGGAGAGGGTGAAAAGATACTTGTGGAATATGTGAGTGCCAATCCAACCGGTCCCCTCCACCTGGGACATGGACGGGGAGCCGCATTGGGAGATACCCTCTGCAGGATTCTCTCCTTCTGTGGTTATGAAGTGGTTCGGGAATTTTATATCAACGATACGGGACAGCAGATGAGACTCCTGGGAGAGTCCATTTATAGCCGTTGGAAACAGATGTCTGATCCTGCTTATCCATTCCCGGAGAGCGGTTATCATGGCGAGTATATATTAGATTTGGCCAAGGAAGTGGCGGGCGAGATTGATCTGGCAGAAATGGGACCCGATGAGGCGGTAACCGACTGCGCAGAGCGGGGCAAAGAGAAGATGCTAGAAGAGATTAAAAGGGATCTTGCCCATTTTCGGACCCCTTTTGATGTCTGGTACAAAGAAAGTGATCTTTACGCCTCCGGCCTGCTTGATGAATCCCTGGAAACCATCAGAAAGAAGGGTCAGCTCTATGAGAAGGACGGGGCCTTATGGATAAAGACCATGGCTCTTGGGGATGACAAGGATCGGGTCGTGAGAAAGAATGATGGTGATTATACCTATTTTGCATCAGATATCGCCTATCACCTGGAGAAGTGGGAAAGGGGTTTTTCAAAGGCTATCAACATCTGGGGGGCGGACCACCATGGTTATGTGCAGAGGATAAAGGCCGCTTTGAAGGCGAACGGCCTGAATAAGGACTGGCTTTCGGTCTTGCTTATCCAGCTCGTTAAGCTTTGGAGAGGGGGAGAGGAAATAAAGATGTCTAAGCGGGCAGGGCATTATGTCACCCTCAAAGAGCTTGTGGAAGAGGTTGGCGTGGATGCTGTGCGGTTTGTATTTCTTACCAAGAACCACGATTCGCCCCTTGATTTTGATGTGGACCTTGTAAAAAAGCATGACAGTGAAAATCCGGTCTATTACGTCCAATACGCCCATGCAAGAATCTGTAGCATCTTTAGGAAGGCTGAATCAGAGGGCATCTCGCTCCCACAAAAACCGGATCAGGTGCTGAGTCGGTTGACCCTGAATGAAGAGATGGTTCTCATTCGGCTCATGGCGGAATTCCCGGCCCTCCTGGACGATATATGCAATACATTCGAACCACATCGGTTGACCTATTATCTCACGGAGCTGGCCTCTTCGTTTCACAGGTACTTTAATCTGGGCACTAAAACGCCTGAACACCGCATTGTTTGCAAGGATAAGGCCCTGAGTCAAGCAAGGCTTTTTCTGGCTGAAGCAGTACGGATTGTATTGTATAATGGACTAACCCTGCTTGGTATCAGCGCCCCGGAAAGGATGTGACATTACGAGCTCGTTTGATTCGGATTTGAATGAACGTCTTCTCTTATTCAGTCTACTAAGATAAAAAACTGGGGGTGGGTTAGAACAGGTGTGACCAAACAATGGCCAAGAAAAGATCGAGATCCAAGAAGAGATCTAAGAAATATCAAATCGAGCTTACGCCCCTCTCCATTCTTTTATGGGGAGGGTGCCTCTTCTTTGTTCTGTCCTGGATATTTGTATTGGGAATCCTTGTGGGTCGCGGGTTCCTACCCGGTGCAGTGACCGCCCTATCAGACCTAAAGAATCAAATAGGCGTATTGCAGCAGATGGTGAGCCGCGAGAAACCGGCAAAGGACCTGAATCCCCCCAAAAAGCCCGATTCTGATCCCAAACTGGCATTCTACGATAAACTCTCCAGCAAGAAGGAGGAGAGCCTTAAGGAAAGGGTGGCGCCAAGAAATGCTAAGAAAAGTACCAGAAAAAAGGCCGATCCCAAGAGGACCAATTCTCCACCGCAATTTTCCCCCAAAAGGGAGTCATTAGGTGCCCAAAAAGGGACAGTTCAAAATCGAGTGGGAATTTCAAAAGCGGTACGTCTGGAGAAGAAGGAGAGAGGGGAACCATCGGCCCCCAAGGCGAAATATACAGTCCAACTCGCTTCCTTGGATGAAAAAAACAAAGCTGAGAGTTTTATCAGTGATTTAGCACAGCGCGGATACCCAGCCTATTTCTATGAGGCAAAGGTGAAAGGCAAGACCTATTACAGGGTAAGGTGTGGGAAGTTCCCCAGCAGAAAGGCGGCGGAGGATTACGCCAGCAAACTGAGGAGGGAAGCAGGGATGAAAGGTTTTGTTTCCAGGATCGAATGAAGTTATGATCAGGAAGGCCATTATACAGGACGTTAAAGCCATACATAAGCTCCTGAGTTATTACGCAGATCAGGGCCTTTTGTTACCTAGATCTCTAAGCGAATTGTATGATCACTTGAGAGACCATTTTGTTTTAGAAGAGCAAGGGACACAGAGTTCGATCATCGGCGTGTCGGCCCTTGGTATATGCTGGGAGGATTTGGCTGAAATTCGGTCGCTGGCCATTGCCAAAGATGTACAGGGAAGAGGCTTGGGCTCTCAATTGGTGGAAACATGTCTCGAAGAGGCCCGTTCCCTCGGGTTGAAAAAGGTTTTCACCCTCTCCTATGTTCCAGGCTTTTTCTCCAAGTTAGGCTTTACAGAGGTGGAGAAGTCGGTTCTTCCCCATAAAATATGGGGTGATTGCTTGAAATGCC
>JASFIT010000454.1:0-3645 GCA_050122535.1 Desulfobacteraceae bacterium
CCCCAAATATTTTTTTCCTTTAAAGAGAGCCGGTCATAATGATACGTTTGAGGTAGCTGGAGAGAAATACTTTCGAACCATTGCCACCTTCATAAAGGAGGCGAGGATCTGAGGCCACAAACTCATAGGGTAAAATTCTAAAGGCTAATGTGCAAAAGGGTCTATTTCAGATGAAAACGAAAAGAATTACAAAACACCCCATCCTTGAGATTCCCAAGAGAAAAGAAGTGGAATTCACCTGGAACGGCGAGACGTTGAACGGATATGAGGGGGAGACGATTGCCTCTGCACTCATCGCCAATGATATCCACGTCTTCGGGCACCATGCCAAAGACAACAGCCCCCAGGGCATGTTCTGTGCGAATGGGCAATGTTCTCAATGTTTGGTCTTCGCCAATGGACTCTCCGTACAATCATGTATGACGCCCCTGAAAGGGGGTATGGCTGTGGAGAGTTTGGAAGGGCTCCCCGCTCTCCCTGAAGATGACACAGTGCCCCCACTGAGAGAGGCACCTATTAGGGAGGTGGAGGTTCTCGTCATAGGCGGAGGCCCGGCCGGTTTGTCTGCTGCAATAGAGCTTGGAAAACTGGGGGTAGACACCCTCATTGTGGATGACAAGGGCAGTTTGGGGGGAAAACTGTTGCTCCAGACACACAAGTTTTTTGGCTCTGTGGAGGATTCTTATGCAGGCACTCGCGGCTTTGAAATCGCACAGATTCTGGAAGAAAAGATAAGGAAACTAGACTTTATTGAGATTTGGTTGAACACGACAGTAGTTGGGATATTTTCCGATGGTATCGTCGGCGTCGTGAAAGGGAAAATGTACAGAAAGATAAGGCCATTGAAAATCCTTGTGGCTACGGGCGCCAGGGAAAAGATGTTATTTTTCCCGGGAAACACCTTGCCGGGCATCTACGGTGCAGGCGCCTTTCAGACCCTCGTTAACCGAGACCTGGTCCAATCCTCTGACAGGGTCCTCATCGTCGGCGGGGGAAACGTGGGTCTCATCGCAGGTTACCATGCGATTCAGGCCGGAATAGATGTGCTCGCTTTGATTGAGGCCCTGCCCCATGTGGGGGGCTATAAAGTTCATGCTGACAAGCTCCAGAGGCTTGGCGTGCCGATATACACCAGCCACACCGTGGTCTCGGCCATGGGTAAGGACCGGGTGGAATCGGTTACCATTGCGCAATTGGACAAGGACTGGAATGTGATCCCGGGTACGCACAAGACCTTTCATGTGGACACGGTGCTAATTGCTGTCGGATTGGCAGAGGTAAATGAGTTCTACTATAAGGCAAAAGAATGGGGGATGGACGTATACGCCGCGGGTGACGCCCAGGAGATAGCAGAGGCCTCTTCCGCCATGTTTACGGGGAAGATAACGGGCCTTAAGATCGCCGGTTCCTTGGGCCTTTACGAAGGGGAGATCCCCGAAGAATGGGGAGAGAAGGAGGCCATTCTCAAGTCCAAGCCGGGCCCTTTGATGCAGGCTAAGAAGCCGAGGGAAGAAGAGGGTATTATGCCCATTTTCCATTGCCGTCAAGAAGTTCCCTGCAACCCTTGCGTCACGGCCTGCCCTGAAGGGGCTATCAAGACGGAGAGGGACGAGATCACGGGTCTCCCTTATATTATCGATGTGAGTATGTGTAAGGGATGTCTGAACTGCGTCTTTGTTTGTCCCGGTCTCGCCACCACCCTGGTTGACTTTCGCAAGGACGAGAAACAACCGACTGTTACCTTGCCCTACGAAATTTGGCGTGAGAAGGTGGAGGTGGGGGAGAAGGTGGCTGTCACAGATGTGGATGGGGCCATACTTGGCTATTATCCTGTTGAGAAGGTGCTTTCAAGTCAGAAGAAATACCCGGGCACACTTCTGGTACAAGTCAGGGTCGAAAAGGATGTGGCCAAGGAGGCTGCGGGCATCTGGGTTCAGGAGTCGCAGGTGGAGCCCTCCCTGATCTATGAGAAAGAACTACCCCCTGATGAGGCGATCATCTGTCGCTGCGAAAGGATAACGGTTGGGGAAGTGAGGGCAGCCATAAGAGAGGGCCTGAGGGACATAAACCAACTGAAGGCCATAACAAGGGCCGGCATGGGGGCTTGTGGCGCAAAGACCTGTCGACCCATGATCTGGCGTCTGTTCGAGGAGGAAGGGATTGATCTGGGCGAGGTCACAGACAGAACCGATCGCCCCCTGTACGTGGAAGTCCCATTGGGCATCTTAGCCGGAATGCGTGAGGGTGATTACGATGAATAATTATGACGTGATCATAGTGGGCGCAGGATCTATTGGTGTTCCCATCGCTATGGCCCTTGGTGAGATGGGGGTCAAGACACTGGTCGTAGACAAAAATCCCTCACCAGGTCAAGGCGAGAACAAACGAGCCATTGGCGGCATTAGGGCTACCCATTCAGACCCTGCCAAAATCCTGACCTGCATCAGGTCCCTTGAGATATTCTCCGCGTGGGAAGAGAGACACGGGGACAACATCGAGTGGCTCAAAGGGGGTTACACATTCCCGGTCTACAGAGAAATCGATGAAAAGGCCCTGAAAGGTATCCTCCCCATACAAAAAGAGCACGGCCTAAACATCGACTTCCTCGGCCCGGAAAAAATAGAGGAGGTGGTTCCTGGAATAAATCCGGACGGTTTAATCGGTGGTACAGTCTCACCAGATGACGGCTCAGCTTCGCCCCTCCGAGCAGTCAATGCCTTCTACAGGAGGGCGGTAGAACTGGGCGTTCAGTTCCGCTTCAAGACAGCGGTAAGCGGGATCATTGTGGAAAATGGTAAGGTGGAAGGTGTGGCCACCGGCGAGGGTGAGTTCCGTGCCCCAGTTGTGGTGGATGCGGCTGGTCCCTTCTCAAGGGAATTGTCTAAGACAGCTGGCACAGATGTCCCTGTGATCCCTGACTCCCACGAAGGTGCTATTACAGAGCCTGTGAAGCCGTTCTTCACTTGCATGGTGGTGGACTTGAGGCCGGGCCCGGATTCCAAGAACTACTATTTCTACCAGAACAATCTGGGACAGGTGGTCTTCTGCATCACCCCAGACCCGGTCATTGAGGGGACTGATAAGAGGGAAACCTCCACTTTTTTGTCCCAGGTGGGCGCCAGGATGGTCACGCTTCTTCCCAGACTCAAAAACCTAAGGGTGAGGAGAATGTGGCGAGGCCTTTACCCCATGTCCCCCGATGGATCCCCGTTGGTGGGATGGAATAATGAGGTTGAAGGGCTCCTTCACGCCACGGGGATGTGCGGACAGGGGTTCATGCTTGGACCCGGTGTGGGAGAAGTGGTAGCCAGGTTGATTTCAAAGAAATCAACAGAAGAAGATACCGTAATCCTGCAGGGATTCTCACCCTATAGAAGCTTTGGCGGAGAAGAGGCACTCAAGTAGGGGTGGATGCCGACCAATTTCCTGAAGGTCGAGATAATTCGCGCTTTTTCTGAGCAACGGAGGGCTAGTCATGAGCAACGGAATCTTCAGCGTCCCTCAACCCTATAACGAGCCAATAAAGTCATACCAACCGGGTTCCCCAGAGCGGCATGAGCTAAAGCAGAAATTAGTAGAGTTGCAGTCAACCCAGATTGAAGTTCCTCTGATAATCGGTGGAGAGGAGGTAAAGACCAGTAGCCT
>JASFIT010000455.1:0-3636 GCA_050122535.1 Desulfobacteraceae bacterium
TCTTTCTTTGAGTAGATGTTCTTTAACTCCATCAGTTTCTTTTCCACCCTCCGACCCCATAAAGGAGTGACGCTGAGGTTGCCCCCCAGCTTTCCCAAAATGTTTCGGAGAAATGAAAGTAATTGGTTGATATAGGACGAGGAGGTTATAAGGAAGGTCCTCAAGCACCTAGGTTTATGGGATATTAAGGCCAGACTGCAGCTTCTCACACTAAAAAGTAAATCTTATCAGGTGTCCTGAAAGGAGCATCTTATGGCAGATTTTTCAGTCAAGCCTTTTCGCATTCACATCAGTGACGAGATACTTTCGGATCTGGGGGAACGTTTGAAACGCACGCGCTGGCCGGATGAAATACCCGGCGCGGGCTGGACATATGGTACCAATCTAGCCTACCTCAAGGCCCTTGTCGCCTATTGGCGCGATCAGTTCGATTGGCGCAAGCAGGAAATTGAACTCAACCGCTTTCGCCAGTACGTGGTGCCGTTAGCAGGCATTGATCTTCATTTTGTTCACGAGCCCGGCCGTGGACCAAACCCCATGCCGCTGCTCATTTCCCATGGCTGGCCAGGATCCGTCTTGGAATTTCACAAGTTAATCCCCATGCTAACCGACCCGGAGCGATTTGGTGCAGACCCAGCCGATAGCTTCACCGTAGTGGCCCCTTCTCTTCCCGGCTACACCTTTTCGTTCAAACCTAATCAACAACGCTTCAGCGTAGAGCAGATTACGCAGGTCTTCGCCCATCTCATGACGGATGTCCTAGGATATCAACATTTTGGCGCTCAAGGTGGGGACTGGGGCGCATTTGTGACAAGTCGGCTGGCCTGCGATGTACCAGAGCGCTTATATGGCATTCATCTGAATTTCTTGGCGGTGCCGCGCGATCCAACCTCGTACAAGAATCCCACCGACGAGGAGCGCAGATATTTGGAGGAACTCAACCGCTTTATCAAGGAAGAAATCGGCTATCAGTGGATCCAGGGCACCAAACCCCAAACCCTCTCCTATGGCTTGAGCGACTCCCCGGTGGGCCTGGCCGCTTGGATTGTCGAGAAGTTTTACGCCTGGAGTGACTGCCGGGGGGATCTGGACGCCTGCTTTGGCCGGGACACCATCTTGACCAACATCATGCTTTATTGGGTGACCGGAGCCATCGGTTCGTCCTTTTGGCCATATTACTCTCGCCTTCACGGCCCCTGGCCAGTGACCAAAGACCGCCCCATCGAGGTCCCCACCGGTTACGTGGAGTTTCCCAAAGAGATCCTGCGGCCGCCTCGTTCAGTGGCCGAAAAGGTCTATAATATCCAGCGATGGTCAGTCAAGCAGCGGGGCGGGCACTTCGCTGCCCTGGAGCAGACTGAGTTGCTGGCCGAGGAGATCAGGGCATTTTTTCGGCAGTTTCGGAGATGAACCGCAATGGCCACCCGGAAATCAATCGGTTCGCTTTACAATGCTGCAATGAATCCTGATTCAGGTTAAATATGAAAAGTGGCAACAATGGTCAGAAACATATAAGATACCAGGGCTCCATATGGAACACAGTAGAATCAGGGAAGAAATTTGTTCGAATTTGCTGCCATATTTGGAGGATCTTTCACGCTCGGCCTTTCAGGAATTCTAACGCCTGGCCCTATATTGACTGTCACTATAGCTGAGTCAGCTCGCCGAGGGTTCAAGGCGGGCCCGCTAATTATCAGTGGGCATGCCTTGCTGGAGCTTATCTTGGTGTTGGCCATTATTTTGGGCCTAGGGGCGTACTTGAAATCCTCCATTGTGATGGGGATCATTGCATTGCTAGGAGGAGCTATGCTCATATGGCTGGGTGTAGGTATGTTGCGAACAGCCGGTGGCCTATCACTTCGGACAGAGAAGGTCGGACTTGGTCCCAAGTATACGCCCCACCCTGTTGTATTGGGGATGGTTGCGAGTGTGTCCAATCCTTATTGGACCCTCTGGTGGGCCACAATCGGCCTTGGTTACTTAGTGGCTGCGATGAAGCTAGGAATTGGCGGCGTGATTATGTTTTTCTTGGGACATATCACCGCAGATTTTGCGTGGTACAGTATTGTCTCTTTGGGGATTAGCCGTGGGAAGGCCCTCCTCAAAGACAAGACATACCAGATGATAATCCGTTTCTGCGGACTTTTTCTCCTGGGTTTTGGTGTATGGTTCCTTGTTTCAGCAAAAGGATATTTGGCTCGCGTAATTTTTTGAGCTGGTAAATCGGTCTTAGAGTATCACCGGAATCCCACGGAATGGAAGTATTCTCCTATGCCCGCTTAGCGTAGGGAGGCCGAAAAACGCACGACTACCATATGTAACCTGCAATGAATTGGGATTCAGTGGGATTCAACGTTTTGGCAAGAAACCTGCAAAATCTTAACCCACCAAAAAATTAAGATTTATTTGGGTAACATTAAACCGATCAATTTTTACCTTATCATTTGCCAGGCAATACTTATTTGGGGCGATTCAAGATAAGATCCTAGCGAGTGTTATCATACCCGATATGCCAGATTTATTTTTTACGAAAAAATCATAACGCGCTTCTTATGCCTGCCAGATCTCCCTGTCAGTCAAGTCTCTGCAACTGCATCTGATCTTCTGTTAGCGTAAAAATCTTTTAGCTTGTCCGGAGATTCCCCGTCCCCTTTCCCTATTTTACATTGACTCTCAAGGGGAATTCCTCTATGGTTTTTTCCCGGCAAAGCAAGCTCTTGTCGCTACACCTTATTCACTATCACTAAGGAGAAAACCATTATGAGAGGTAAACTGGCAATTTTTTTGTTGATCGTTTTTTTCGCAAGCCCGCTAGCAGCTCAAGAACTCAAAGGAACCCTTCAACAGATTAAAAAATCCGGTCAAATCAGAATCGGCTATCGTGAAACTTCGCCCCCCATGTCATTTTTGGATAAAGACGATAAGCCAGCCGGCTATGCTATCGAGCTCTGTAAGAGTATCGTTAATGAAGTTGAAAAGGAAATTGGTACGGGCATTAAGGTTGAATATGTTTCCGTAAGCGCTGGGGGGCGTTTTAAAGCCCTGGTCGATAATAAAATTGATATATTATGTGGCCCAACAACTAAAACCCTTTCCCGCAGTAAATTAGTCGATTTTACGCAACTGACATTTGTCACCGGTGCTTCACTCATGACCTTAAAGGATGATAAGGCTCGCGGTTCAACCGGTTTTGCTGGAAAGAAAATTGGCGTCGGAAAAAACACAACGACCGCCACCGCATTGAAAAAATTAATTCGAGAAACATCAACGGATACGGAAGTTGTTCTATTCCATTCATCAAAAGAAGGTCTGGAGGCATTACGAAAGAAGAAGATCGATGCCTTTTCGGCTGATCAGGTGGTTCTTATTGGTCTCGTTTTAAAAGAACATGATCCAATGAACTTCGTGATTGATTCGAACGTGTTTTCCTTTGAACCTTTTGCGCTTGCCGTAAGGCGAAATGATGCAGACTTTCGTCTTGTAGCAAATCGCGTGATATCAGATCTTTCCCGATCCAGAAAGATATTTGAAATTTACGACAAATGGATCGGAAAGTTTATCGGACAAAGGTTGCCCATATTCGATGCAATGGTCCAACTTAATGCAATCCCAGAGTGAGAATAGTGGTGGACGGGG
>JASFIT010000456.1:0-3635 GCA_050122535.1 Desulfobacteraceae bacterium
GATCCGTTAAGATGGCCAAACATAGGGATATGCTAACCGCAACCATAACCACCAATCGTTTACAGTTCATTTTGCTTTCCTCCATGTTTTGGGAAAAGTTGTGTATTCAATAAAATAGGGCTCAAAATATGTCAATGTTAATCAGTTCTTGTGAAGGTATTGTCTTGCACCGGATGGAAAATACCTGACTTGTCATGCCTTGACCGAGCAACGCATATGAAGCATCCCTTTTAGACGGGATTAGATAGGCTATAGCTGTACAGAATTAAAAGTGCGGAATGACGAAGAACCGGAAAATTCCACATATCTGGGGATACCTGTGAATTGCTGTGCGGGGAATCAAAACGTTAATGAAGGGCATAAAGTATTGAATACGACGTTTTGCGTGGGTTTTAACTTTAGATCACTTTAGGCATTTTAGTCACTTTAGCTCACTTTTCATGTCCCAATAAGATCATTCTCTCCTTTGCAGCCTTTTTCCTTTTCTCCTCCCATTCATTCCATTGCGCTTTGAGATCCTCTATCTTTTTTTCCAGCTCCAGAACTTCTTCCTCGTCTTCGTCTTTTTGCAAGGATGAGATCTCAGATAGCCTCTTTTTTAGTTCCCTAACACGCTCTTTAATGGCCCTCATAGCGTTTAGCGCCATCACCTCGTCTTCAGAGGGGACCTCCAGCTTTTTGCAGCAGCTATCAATCTCTGTTGATGTTCCCATCGTCTTCTTAGTCGTCATAATCCCCTCCTTGGATATGCCATAAGCACAACCCCGTCATTTAATTAATAAGACACGCATTTTTTTTGTCAAATAAGGACAAAAGGGTATGCTCAAACTCCAAATCCACCGGCTAATTTAAGCGTCTAGACCGAAATCAACAGGTTATCGAGCATATTCCTGATCACCAGCAAGGTATTACCTGCCAGTTGAGCCCTGCGAAATCCCGCTAAAAGCGGGGGCGCCGAGGAGTGACCACTGGGGCGTATCGAGCAATACGCCGCAAGCCTGCCCCCGGGCAGGCGGGGGGAGGAGCGATAAAAGACAACGCCACCCTTCGGCTTTGCTGAGGGCCATGAGCATGTCGAATGGCAGATGATGCCTTGATGTTGGTTCAGGAACCACTTGACAATTTTACTATACTTTTACAATATATATAATCCAGAACATAATTAATCAAACCTTGTTTGGTCTGTGGGAGGTCCAAACGCATTTCTCATCCGTAAACTACACCTGCTGATAGACCTGGCAGTTATCCTGGCACCATAGCAGTAAACCTGGAACCATTTATAAGGAAAAGGCAGCCATGAAGCTATCCACCCGAGGTCGATACGGCACACGGCTCATGCTGGAGCTTGCCAAAAACTATGGCAAAGGCCCCATTAGTATGTCTGATATCTCTAGGAATCTGGACATCCCCATCAAGTATTTGGAGCAACTCATTATTCCACTGAAAAAGGCCGATCTGATCAACAGCGTGAGAGGCCCAAAGGGTGGACATATGCTTGCCCAGGCCCCGAACGAAATTAATCTATGGAACGTTCTCACCCTGTTGGAAACCAAGTTCTCCTTTGTAGATTGCTTAACTGAGCAAAATGCCTGTGATAGTGCTGCAAATTGCCCCATTCGGCCCATTTGGGGAAAGGCTTTCCAGGGCATGACGAAGCTCTTCAAAGAGACCAGCCTACAAGATGTCCTCATCTCCTTTGAAGATCAGCAGAAAACGGAAACCATCCTAAGCAGCCAGATCATAAGCCAATGAGGTTCTAACCGGATTCCATGAAAATATCTGAAGATCTCTATGAATTTCTTTGGCTTAATCCTACCGCTAACAACTGTAACGCCTATTTCATAAATGGGAAGAAGAGAATCCTTATAGATCCTGGGCATTACCAGCTTTTCGGGCATGTGAAGGAGCACCTTTCAAGACTCTCCCTGTCTCCAGAGGACATCGATATTGTTCTTGTCACGCACGGCCATCCAGACCATATTGAGGGGGTGAGGACATTTGTGGACACCTCAACATTGATTGCCATCTCCAGCGTGGAGATGCGTTTCATCAAGGCGGTTGCGCCCCATTACGGAGAAGTCCTCGGCGTCCCCAACTTCGAACCGGATATCCTCCTTCAAGAGGGAGATTTGAAAATCGGAGACCTGACTTTTCAGGTGATTCATACGCCTGGTCATTCACCTGGTTCCCTCTGCGTTTACTGGCCGGAGAAGAAGGTATTGTTCACGGGTGATGTGGTCTTTAATCAGGGCGTGGGACGAATTGATGTGCCAGGGGGAAACGGTGAGGAGCTCAAGGAGAGCATTAGAAAAATCTCCCGGCTTGAAGTGGATCACCTTCTTCCTGGCCACGGCGATGTAATCTCAGGGCAAGACCATGTGAAGGCCAATTTCGCGGAAATCGAGAGAGTCTGGTTTGCCTATCTTTAGAAGAGGCTAAAAGCTTGCAGCATAGAGCTCGGAGAGCAATATGCAAACGCTTATTTAAAGAAATTGACGCGATCTCTGTGCTCTATGGCCTCTGCTATGTTCAAAGGAGTCTTCCATGTCGTCAATAGACTTTGACTTGCGACAACTGGAGATCTTCTGCAAGGTGGTGGAACTGGGAAGCTTTTCAAAGGCTGCAGATGCCGTCTATCTGGCGCAGGCTTCGGTCAGCGAGAGGATTGCCAACCTTGAAAGGATGGTCGGTGTCAAACTCCTCGATCGTTTGGGTAGGCAGGTCGTACCCACAAAAGCAGGAGAGCTCCTCTACAAACACGCTGTTTTGCTACTCGATATGAAAAGGACTGCTCGTCTGGAAATGGAGGATTTTCTGGGCGTAAAACAGGGCGAGATTCATATGGGTGGGAGCACCATTCCTGGCGAGTACATCCTTCCCAAAGTCATCGGAAGCTTTAACGAAAAATGCCCTTCCATATCTGTTGTCCTGAACATTGCGGATACGCGTGAAATCGAAAGCCGGGTCCTTGAAGGCGCCCTAGAACTTGGAGTCATCGGTTCTAAAGGCTCACACAAGAGTCTCAGATACCAAGAGCTCTGGAAGGACGAGCTTGTCCTCGCCATCCCAGCCAAACACCGATGGGCCAGGAAGAAAGTGGTCTCACTGGCTGAGCTCTTTGAAGAGCCCTTTATAATGAGAGAGCTGGGTTCGGGGACTCTACAAAGCATGGAGGCCTCCCTCCGCGATCCCGAATCCAAGGCAGCCGGCTCCCTTCATGTGGTCGCACGATTTGGGTCATCTACTGCGGTCAAAGAGGGCATTAAGGCAGGACTGGGCGTGTCCATCCTCTCAGCTCGGGCCATTGATACGGAACTGAAAACAGGCATCCTGATAGCATTGAAAGTAAAGGGCCTTCCCATGCACCGGAGCTTTTACTTGGTTAGAGACAGAAGAAGAATAGCCTCTCCCCTATGCCAGGCCATGATTGACTTTCTCCTGGCCACTTCTGAATCCCAATAGACCACACAGACAGTGGTTCTTGCTCGGCTCAGATAATCTCCCGCCTTTTAAATCATCCTCCCCAACGACCGAAGCAGGTTTTATCGGTTTTTGCCAAGGGTAAAACGGAAAACTATCGGAAAATCCAGTTTGAAATATCGGATAATCTCGATTAGTCTTTTGAATAAAGTTCC
>JASFIT010000457.1:0-3617 GCA_050122535.1 Desulfobacteraceae bacterium
ATTCTTTATTATCTTTCCTGTCTCTGCCTTTGCCCTCGGTAGGAATTTTAGGCATTTTAGCTCACTTTAGTCACTTTAGCTCACTTCTATTTCACTGCTTTTTTCAGGTCTTCAATAAGATCTGTCTTTTCCCAAGTGAATTCTGGACGCTCTCGACCGAAATGGCCATAGTTGCATGTGCTCCTGTATATGGGCCTGAGGAGGTCTAATCTCTCAATGATGGCGGCTGGACGAAGGTCAAAGTTCTTCTTAACGATTTCGGTCAATTCACTGCTGGGGACGACGCCGGTCCCGTAAGCGCCCACCATGACGGATACGGGCTCTGCTCGGCCGATGGTATAGGCGATCTGGATTTCACATTTTTCCGCCAAGCCGGCGGCAACGATATTTTTTACGATGTAACGACACATGTAGGAAGAGCTCCTGTCCACTTTTGAAGGATCCTTGCCTGAAAAGGCGCCCCCACCATGGTAGCCGAAACCCCCATAGGTATCCATGATGATCTTTCGCCCGGTTAACCCACAGTCACCCAAAGGACCGCCAACCACAAACCTTCCCGTCGTATTCACGAAATACTGGGTTTTATCATCCAGCATCTTAGCCGGAACGACCTTCTTTATCACTCCTTCGGTAATAGCTTCCTGAATGGTATCATGATCCACATCAGGATTGTGCTGCGCCGCGATAACGACCGTATGGACCCTGGCCGGTTTTTCATCTTCGTATTCCACAGTCACCTGGGATTTGCCGTCAGGTCGCAGCCAGGGCAATTCCCCTGCCTTCCGGACAAAGGCCAACCTCTTTGTTATGCCATGGGCCAAGTATATGGGCATGGGCATGAGAACGTCCGTGTCCGTGCACGCATAGCCGAACATGAGCCCCTGGTCTCCGGCACCCTGTTCCTTGAAAAGGCCCTCTCCGTTTACGCCCATGGCAATGTCAGGGGACTGTTTGTCTATGGTGGAGATCACGGCACATGTCTCCCAGTCAAAACCCATGGAGGAGTTCGTGTACCCTATATCCTTAATAGTCTCCCGCACCACTTCAGGCATGTCCACATAGGCAGAGGTGGTGATTTCGCCTGCGATGACAGCCATGCCTGTGGTTACCATGGTCTCGCAAGCCACACGTGCTTTTGGATCCTGTTCCATCATTTTATCCAAAATGTGATCAGATATCTGATCCGCAACCTTGTCGGGATGGCCTTCTGTCACTGATTCAGAGGTAAATAAGAAACTTCCAGTTTTCATACGCTACTCCTTTATAAATTGTCGTTTATTAAAAAATCGAATTATGATTTTTCATACTCCGTGGCGCCTAAGAGACAATTGTCAATCAATCTTGCCCTACCCACTTTGACGGCGAGGGCTAGAAGAGCCTCCCCTTCGATCCGATCCACATCCTCCAGAGACATGGGATCGCATATGTTAATATAATCGATCTCAGTAAATGGGTGACTCAGAATCAGCTTCTCCACAGCTTCCCTCATTTTCTGAACGTCTTTCTTCCCTTGGCTAAACATTTCTCTAGCCAGGTCGAGGGATTTCTTTAGGCAAAGAGCGGATTCCCTTTCCTCAGGGTTCAGATAGTTGTTACGGGAACTCATAGCGAGACCATCAGGCTCTCTAACAGTGGGGACCCCAATAATCTGGGTGTCCATGTCCAGGTCCTTTACCATACGCTTGACCGCGGTCAATTGCTGGTAGTCCTTTTCTCCAAATATGGCCAGGTGGGGCTTTGCGATGTTGAAAAGCTTGGCAACCACGGTAGTAACCCCATCAAAATGCCCGGGCCGTGAGAGACCACAAAGGTGCTTCGTGACCCTTTCAACCGCAATTTTTGTCTGGTGACCATCTGGATACATGTCTTCCACAGACGGGGCAAATACCAGATCTACCCCCACCTCCTTTGCACCGGCCAGATCCCCCTCCATATCCCGGGGGTATGCTTGGAAGTCCTCGCTCGGACCAAACTGTGTTGGATTCACAAAAATACTGATAGCCAAGACATCCGCAAGGCGTCTTCCCACCCTCATCAACTCCAGATGGCCTTCGTGAAAGAAACCCATTGTGGGTACGAGAGCTATGGTCTTTCCCGACACCCTTAGCGCCTCACACTGCTTTTGCATGGCGTCAATGGTTTCTATGACTTCCATAGGCGAATGCCTAAAGTGAACTAAAGAGATCTAAAATGCCTAAAGTGACCCGCCGTCGCCCGTTCGCCTAGAATTCTGGAGCGTGGCCAAGCAGTGCGAGATGAACGGCCAGAAAAAGTCGCTCAGAAATGGCTATGGCGGGCAAGCTAAAGTGCCTAAAGTTGTCGAAGCTCACTTGATCTTTTCCTTTGAACTCATGGGGACGTAGTACTGGGTCCCCGTCCTCATCATTTTGATCTGTGTAACCAGGTCTTCAAAGTCTTCCGGAACATTGACAAAGTCGATTTTCGAGGCGTTAATCACCAGCAATGGAGAATCAGAGTAGTGAAAGAAAAAATCATTAAAGGCCTGATTGATCTCATCCAAGTATTTGGAGCTTATGCCTCTTTCGTATTTCTTGTCTCGCTTTTTAATCCTTTCCACTAGCACGTCTGTTGTGGCCTGGAGGAATATGACCAGATCAGGCGGTGTTATTCTTTTTCTCAGGAGCTGAAACAGCTGGTCATAGAGCCAGAACTCATCGTCATCCAGATTGGCGCGCGCAAATATCCTGTCTTTATCAAAGAGATAATCTGAAATCATGGTCCTTTTAAAGAGGTCCATTTGCGTAATATCCAGTGCCCTCTGGTAGCGCCTGAGGAGAAAAAAGATCTGAGCCTGAAAGCTATATTTCTTTGGATCTTGATAGAACTTGCGCAGAAAGGGGTTTTCTTCTGCATCCTCCAGCAGCGCCTCTGCATTGATCTTTTCTGCCAGTTTTAAAGCCAGACTGGTCTTCCCCACGCCCAGGGGCCCTTCTATGACAATGTAGTGATGCATCTCTTAACGACGAATTGAGACCTTTGAAAAACGCCCCCTTTTGCCAAATCTCTGCGTCAGACTCAGATTTCAGTCCTCGAAATACTTATCGTGTATTCCTGCGGCTGAAATCTTCGCCCTCCTTGACCTTGAACAAAATTGAACATTTCTCAAAGGTCTAGAAGGAAGAATTTCGACCAAGTTCAGGGCACTTACCACAAAATCGTTATTGATAACACCGAGGCCGTTATTTGTCAAGAAAGGGATGGAAGGGCACTGGTGAGGCATAAAAAGTCATCAATATTGAGAGTCTCCGCCCTTTTCCCAGGATCGATAGCGCATTTGCGTAGCGCATCCAGAATTTCTTCGCTGGTGCAGGGAGAAAGTGCGCGCTTTAGGGAGTTCAAGAGGGTTTTGCGTCTATGGGCAAAGGCCCCCTTGACAACCATCTTGAATTTAACCTCATTTTCTGCTCTTCGCGGATGAGGTTTCTCAAAATCGAGTTCTAAGACCATTGAGTCCACCTTTGGCCTTGGGTAAAAAGACGCCTTCGACACTTCAAGCAGGGGAGAAATGTGGGCGTGGTACTGGACGAGCACGGTCATAGCACCGAATTCCTTGTTCCCGGGGCTGGCGGTCAGTCTTCTGGCCAGTTCAAGCTGGA
>JASFIT010000458.1:0-3604 GCA_050122535.1 Desulfobacteraceae bacterium
AACTGCCTGATAACCTTTCAAGCATTTCTTCATAGGACAAAAGCGGATACCAGGTATATCTGGCTAGAGAACGTTTGGCCCGGTTCAAGGCATCCCACTTAAAGCCTAAGACCACAAGGAAGGGGTCGCGTTCATTTGGTGTCTCTTTGATTTCTTTTTTCCATTTATCCCAGAACTCCAAATATACTTTGTAAACAAGGGCCTCTCCTATTTTCTCAAATGCCCAACCTATAGCATTCGTATCCCGCCAATCTTCCCGAAAGTTTTCAAAAAAGGCCTCAGGCATGTTCATCTGATGGCATATGTCCAACAATTCTTTATGCTGGTCCTCTTTTATCTTCTCCGTGTATACTCCGTACAGAATACGATTTCCAAGAAGCGTTTTTTCAGTCACCTTGAAAGAACGCTCAAAAGCGTAATCCATATTAAGAGCCTTAATTAGCTCAAGGAGGTAGTCGCCTGTTTGATTTTCATTTTCCATAATTTTGCCAAGTCAGGTATCGGTGGATGGAAAAGTTCTGCCAATCTGAATGTAAATAATGCTTTGGTGTACACAAAAGAATAAGTCTATCATTACTGCCAGAATTATACCAAGGCCTCCGCCACCCTTGCCAGGGCTTCAAGGCAAAATGCTGTTGTCAGTGCTTCAGATCCGAACCAGACGGTATGGGGCGTGGGCGGTGGAGGTCCAGCGTAAAACCGCTGCCTTTGCCAGGATCCGTTTTCGTGCTGACAGCTGATTAGATACACAACTGCAGGCCTCATTATAGAAAGATCTGCTTTCTCCAAGTAGAATAGAGAACATACATCTAAGGCTGTCTCGGTCTCGTTCCCGAAGGCCCCGTTTCTTAATCGATATTCTATAATCTTGTTAGCAATGATTTGCGAACAGGCTTCAAGTCTTTTCGCACCGTTCCCATAGGCCCGCGCAACCATATAGTAAAGCGATGCCGGGGTCAGATAATACCAGTAGGATCCTTCTTCTCTGTCTCCAAAAATGACCGCTTTAAGATAATCTACAACCTTCTCCACGCCCTCGAATTCCTTGATATAAAAGAGTACGTTTGCATTTACAACACTGTCGATATCATTTTCCTCACCCTTTTCAGGCTTGAGAAAGGTGTAAAAGAGTCCGTTTTCATCCCGGTTATTAAGAATTGTGGAGACGTTATCCATATGGATCTGCGGTCTGTCTTCAACGAGAACGGCACTGGCACAGCAGGTATCGTCCAGATCCGGCATAATAGTGACACCGCTTTGGGCACTCCAGTAGCGCCACACGCCGGGTGGTTCCATCTCCTGGAGGAGGAATTTCTTCGCCTTGTTTCTCATTTCATGGACTTTTTGCCCCTTGAGGTATCGTAGTGAATGGGCAATCAAAGCCGTTGGAAAAATGGCACTGTCTAAATCCCAGTTGCCGGCCCCTCCTCTTGTATAGATACGGTACGAAGGAAATTCACCGTGAGGAAGCTGGTTCTTGTACAGAAAATCTATCCCCCGTGAAATACATTTATTAAGCGTATTCAGCATGCCGTACTTTACTTCTGGTCTTTTCTTTGATTTTTCTAGGAAGCCTTCCAGGGTACGATCGGGAAAATACTTCTGCATCAAAGTCGCGCAGTGCATTTGGAATTTCTCCTGGAGCACATTGAAGTCCGTATCCTGCAGAATGTTGAATTTCCTCTCGGCTTTAAAGAGATGACTCTGCTCCGACGACAGGGTATCCTCAGGTACACCGAGAAAATGCGCAATCCTCTCCAGACTCTCAGATATCTCGTCCGTCCTTAAAACAAGAGATCTCTCCTTGGGCAGATTATCCAGGCTGAACTGCTGTCCGTCTGCCCAGTATTTCAATAGGCCGTCGAGTATTTCGGGCAATGCGCTTATGAGGGCGTGCCTCGAGCTGAACATTTCCCGTGTGACGCTGATGCTGAAAGATCTGGAGCCGAAATCCATCATCCAGTCCTTGATATCGAGGACCATGAGCATATTAAGCATTGAATCGAGCCACGAGTAACAGTCGCGGATCGTGGCGATAAATTTCGCTTCAGGGTACTCATCCACGAGTAGGTCCACATAGTTGAAATTGAAACTTGAAGAGTCCATCTCCAGGTTTCCCTTTCGGTCCCTGGCGCGCATAAAACCGATGAATTCCTCTTTCGAAATCAGACCGGTCTTGTAATCCGATATGGCTTTGGTTGTCTCTGGAAACATGAATTCATGCGATGCTCGGTATTTGGAAAATATCCCGGCAATGGACGTGGTCCCTGACTTTGCTATGCCCACGTTATATGCCCTGAAACGCCTTTGGAACATCTTTTTCCCCTGATTTCTTTTTCCTCTCGGTTGCAATTCCTCTGGGACCAAGCAACCATCAGAATTAAAGCCGATAGTGAATCCATTTGAAGGCACCAGAAAATCATCACTAACATATGGTACCATACGGTGTCCATGTGCTTGCAGGAGATTTCATGCCAAAATTATATACGCCTTTCAAAGAGGAAACAAATATGATGAAAAAAGGTTAGAGAATTGGGGTCAGGCATAAGTAATTACGTATTATAACCTGAGATAGGCATTGGTAGCGCACGTGGAAGAGCCCAAGCTGAAAAAAGGAAAGAATACTTATTTACTTATGCCTGACCCCCTTTTTTCACAAATCAGATGTGGTGTTGGCTGTTCTTGAAAATAAAAAGGCTGTAAGTACGGATGGCGTACTTACAGCCGTAGGTAACTGGCTCCCCGGGACGGACTCGAACCGCCGACTAAGTGGTTACAAGTGCCCTGATATTTCTACCAGGCTTGGACTATCTCATCACCCGTCCCAAATTTTTGGGCTGAGGGCGTCGGGCGCTTCCCCCGGGATTCCCCGGAGTACGAGCCGAAGCTCTAGTCTCTGCACCTTCCCTGAACAACGACATTTCAGGGCTTGGCTCAGGATTACCATTCTTCACGTCAAGTGAAGGGCAGGCTTCCCTGAATTCACCCGATTTTTCAACCACGATTTCTCGTGGAAGCTGCTTTTCACAGCCACCCGCTCTACCAGCTGAGCTACCGGGGATCTGGTAAGACATACAAATTTATATCAAAAAGAACCGATTGTCTAACAAAATCAAGTTTTAACGTCAATATATTTTTGTCATCTCCTGCTAATTATCACACGGTCGAGGGTTCTTCTGCTCCCCTTGCCCCTGTGCTCCGCAGGATGCCCAAGGGCCACCACAGCCATGAGTTCGCAACTTTCTGGCACATCCAGGATCTTTTCAACGGCTTCCCTGTTGTTAAGGATCTCGCCCAGCCATACCGCTCCTAAGCCAAGGTGATGAATCGCCAGAAGCATATTCTGGATACAGGCCCCCATGGCTTGGATATCCTTGACCCGGTTATAGCTTTCCGCATTGTCCAGGAACACGGCGATACATACGGGTGCACCTTTAATAATATGGGCATATTTGGTCTGCCGCGAAAGTTCTATTCTTAGCTCGCGATCCCGTACAATGACGAATTTCCAGGGCTGGTTGTTTAGGCCCGAAGGCGCCCACGTACCCATCTCGATGATCTGATCGAGAGTCTGATCATCCACCCCATCCGTTGTAAATTCTCG
>JASFIT010000459.1:0-3584 GCA_050122535.1 Desulfobacteraceae bacterium
CAAATCTGTTCACGGAGACGGGAATCCCGCTTTCGGTTGTGCCCAGGTCGGCCAGTGCTTCTCGGTTTTGAGGTGCGTTGTCCAACACGCGGTAACGGTCTAAAACTTCCTGGCCTAACTTGAGGCGCTTTTCCTCTGGCGTGCTCGGCCGGTGCAGGCCAGTGCCGCATACCAGAGTGACATGATCGTCACGAACACCAGCAGTTTTCAACTCCCTCAGCACAGGTGGCACAAAAAAATGGTCTGGGCAGGCGCGGGTGATGTCGGTAAAGACGATGCAGACCGTATCATTGGGTCTGACCAGTTCCCTTAAAGGCGGGGAATTGACAGGATTGGCCAATGCGTCAGCAGTGGCCCTCTCCACATCGGGCAATGGCTCGGCATGGCGCGATTCGATGACAGTGCCGTGCATACTGGGTGGCAAGTCAAATTCTAGAAAACCTTTGCCAAAGGGAACTTTGTATTTGTTGGGTTGCTTTTCCATACGCTGTAAAATAGGCGCTCATCCTGCTTGTATTCGGTTATGTAATCAAATCCCGTCTCCGTCAAGTCATTGCGAGCCCTGCTGATAGCGTGGCGAAGCAATCTCTTTTTTTCTAGCAAAGATGTTTTTTTGAGCTAGATAATGGAGATTGCCGCGTCGTCCCCGAAAGCATTCGGGGACTCCTCGCAATGACAGCATAATGACGACGCAAAAGGAAAGAAGGAACTATTGGTAAAAACCCAAAAGACGGGTAGGCTGCAATCAGCCGTCCAGGTTCATTTTGCCTGGATTCAGGATATTATTTGGATCGAATAGTTTCTTGAGTGAACGCATGAGGTCCATGGCAATTTGATCGTGTTCCAGATGCATGTAAGGGGCCTTAGCAAGGCCAATACCATGCTCACCCGTGAGCGTACCACCCAAATCACAAGAGAGCTTAAATATCTCATCTACGGCTTGCTTTAGTCCCTTGACCTGTTCCGGATCTGAGCGGTCGTACATGATCTTGGGATGAAGGTTTCCGTCACCAGCATGCCCGAAAATAATGAAGGGCAACCCATAATTCTTAACAATGGTGGAGATACCTGTCAGTAGATCGGGTATATTTGACATGGGGACAGTCACATCCTCTGATACAAAGTTGGGCCTTACTTGAGTCGCCGCGATCCCTACCGATTTTCGAGCGAGCCACAATTCCTCTGCTTCCTCGGGAGAGTCGGTTTTTTGGATATGCGTGGCCTTGTTTCTCTTGAAGACCTCGATCACCTTCGTCATTTGATATGCCGCTTCAGCTTGGGTGTACCCGTCCGTCTCAACGAGAATTATGGCCGTGACGTCAGGCAGGTCCATACTGGTTTGCTCCTGAAGGATCTTGACAGCATTATCATCAAGCACCTCGAGGACGCTCGGGATGATTCCGGAGTGCATAATGTCCGTGACAGCCTGACCCGCATCCCTGAGGCTGGCAAAATAGGCCAGTCCCGTATGAAAGGCCCGGAGTTTTGGGTTAATTTTCAGGGTAATCTCAGTGACGACGCCGAGGGTTCCCTCCGACCCTACGAAGAGCTTCGTCAGATCATAGCCAGAAACAGATTTCATACAGTTTGAACCGGTTCGCATGATCCGACCATCAGGCAGGACCACCTCTAGCGCCATGACATAGTCCCTGGTCACGCCGTATTTAGCGCCTCTGAGGCCGCCGGCATTTGTGGCCACATTGCCGCCAAGCGTGCAGACCTTTCCACTGGCCGGATCTGGCGGAAAGAAAAAACCATGAGGTGCCAACGCCTTTTCAAGATCCGCATAGACCACGCCGGGCTGGACCACGGCCAGGCGATCGGCAATGCGGATATCGATGATTTTGTTCATCCGGCACATGTCCAAGATGATGCCGCCGCGGGCAGGAACGACCGCTCCAGCCAGGCCAGTTCCAGCCCCTCGGGCAGTGACTGCAAAATGGTGTTCGTTGGCCAGGAGCAAGACCTTGGACACCTGATCCGCGGTGAAGGGCCACACAGCCGCTTCAGGCCGATGATCGTGGTCAGAGGCGTCGTAGGAATATGAGACCAGATCAATCAAATGATCGGTGAAATTCTCCTCGCCCACAATATCAATCAATGCCTGTTTGATCTCGTTGTCCAACATGCACTCCTCTAAGTGATATTTTCTGACCGATTCCGGGTATCCGGTTGGCCTTGTGAAGGGGGTTAAAGATTTTTTAGTGGCCTATTTATAGGATCCCACAGGGCAAGAAAAAAATCAACTGATGGGCTTTGTGCTTAGGGTTGGGGGCGAAATGAAAACTCGCTCACCTGGCCGCCCTCCAAATCCACATGCAACATAATATTTCGAAAAATTTTTCCTCGGTTAAGAAGGATCTTCAAGACCTCCACGGCCTGGAGGTTGGCGATTAAGGAGGGGGTCAGAACGGGAACACCCAAAATCGCTTCTGGCCTCTTTTTGTCATCCACCTTTGCCTGATTACTTCCGTAAAGGTTTTTAAGGCCTGGATCTTCAGGGAAGATGGTCATCATCCTGCCCTCAAAGCCGGCCAATGCACCATGGACTAATGGGATCCCCAACGCCTTGGCCGCCCTTTCCAAGGCGAATCGCGTGGGCACATTGTCCAGGGCATCCACGACCACGTCTGAGCCGTCCAATATCTCACGTGCGTTTGAGTCATCAAACTTTGCCTTATGAGGTGTTACTTCCACTCCCGGGTTTATAGTGCGTACCACGGCAACGGCCTCTTCCGGTTTGGGTCTTCCTATGGATTCTCTGCTGCAAAGTGCCTGGCGATTCAGATTGGTTTCATCAAAAAGGTCATGATCCACCACAACCAGGTGCCCGATACCGACCCTTGCCAGCAAGAGAATGACCTGCCCCCCCAGACCACCTGCACCAACCACGGCTACCCGAGCCTCTGCCAGTTTGAGTTGCTCCTGGACAGATATGGCCTCTCTGTTGCGAACGTAGCGGTAGGGGACAACCCTGAGTCTAAGCGCTTCTTTGTAAACTTCATGAACAGTAAGGCCCAATTCCGCTGCGGTTTTCGTGGCCTGATTGTCCTCCAGGACCAGGACCTGGCGCGCAGCCTGATCTGTGATCTCCATGGACCTTTTCTTGATCAGTTCGTGTAATTCGGTCTGTGCCTTTTTGGTCATGTTAACTCCTTCTTGCCTTCATCGTGTTCATTAATCGGAAGGCACTCTACCGGAAAAAAAGAACAACGTCAAAGTCTTGGTCATGGAATATCCCCTTCAACAGCCTGCCTGACAACCCCAAATTCCTCTCCCCCTTGAGGCCTCCGGCTCGGAGCGCCTACGCCTCGGAGAGGGGAGAGGCTAGGTGAAGGGGTGTAGATTCAAGCACTAACACCCTCACCCCGACCCTCTCCCGTTCCGGCCTTCGTAGCCGTGGCTACTACGGCGGAGTAGGCCAAGGGAGAGGGAGTTGGTTCACTAGAATTTGTATCGCAAATCCAAAAACTGTCATTCCATGCGAGCCCGCAAGCCTGCCCCGTACTTGATACGGGGTTGGGCGAGACCCGGAATCCAGGAAACTAGTGATAAATCAAATCATTCTGGATCCCCCGCCGAAG
>JASFIT010000460.1:0-3579 GCA_050122535.1 Desulfobacteraceae bacterium
ATAAGCCACCAATACCTTCATTTTATCCTCCTTTATCACAAGAATTAGAATACAAATTAAACGATCATTTCTATCCGCTCGTAATCGTGTGACGATACCATCTCTATCCACAGCCAATCGTGAATATTATTGGCGTTCCCCTTTCACGCGCAAGGCTTCCATAAAACGGAAACAATTTTCTCCGGCCAGTCCATTCTTTTCTCTTATACGTTGCATGCAAAAAAGGTAATTTTTTCCGTGCCTTCTCCCACTAGGCCCGTTGGTTGTCAAATGAGAGCTGCGGCCGAGGGTGAACCGGGAAGTTATTCAACGGGGACCCTTAGCTCGGTATACTCTGCTCTGGTTATCCAGTGTCTAGGATCCAGCATCAAGTATCCACGTCCAAACGTCCCCCAATCCTCTAACTACTTTTTGCTGAAGACCTTCAGCACCACTGATTTTCAGGGTCAGTACCCAATGGAGGCGGTCAGCAGTAGCAGGAGACCCACGACAATGGATGCTGGTCTCCAAAAGCCACTCATTGACAAGCCCCAAAGGATAAGAATTATCCCCAGGATAATTCGAACAACCCTTTCAACCTTTGCCACATTCTTGCTGAGTGCCATAATTTTCTCCTGCCTTTCCGTCTGCCTGACGTGTTGAACTGGAATTCAACGCAGTGGGACACCTTTGAAATGGTGCATTTCACAGGGGAAAGGATTACCGCTTGATCGTCACTTTGTTGATCACGACCGGGTCCAAGGGCTTGTCAGCAGCATCTGTCTCCACCCCACCGACTTTTAGCACCACATCCATCCCCTCAATGACGGAACCGAAGACAGAATGTCGTTCATCCAGGTGAGGGGTTGCGTCAAGCGTGATAAAAAACTGACTCCCGTTAGTTCCCGGTCCCGCATTTGCCATGGACAGCTTTCCCTGGCCGTCGTGTCGCAAAGAGGGATGAAATTCATCTTTGAATCGGTATCCCGGACCCCCTGTTCCCGTTCCCTGGGGACAGCCTCCCTGTATGACAAATCCCTGAATGACTCGGTGAAAAGTAAGACCGTCATAGAAATTCCCGCCTCTGTCAGTCTGTTGTCTGCCTTCGGCAAGATTAATAAAATTCCAGACTGTTTCAGGGCATTCTTTTGCATAGAGTTCCGCTTCGAAAGTTCCCAGACTGGTGTCAAAAACGGCAATAGGTCGT
Source organism: Desulfobacteraceae bacterium (assembly GCA_050122535.1). GTDB lineage: Bacteria > Desulfobacterota > DSM-4660 > Desulfatiglandales > HGW-15 > JASFEQ01. The sequence continues at coordinate 1,187 of JASFIT010000460.1, forward strand.
TCAATGTCTTCTCTGTAATCGATTTTTTCTGTCATAAATCCTCCCTGTTTCTTCCGCGCAAATGCGAGTAAAAACGTTGATTAGGGGAAATCACAATGAACGGTGATTCGTCAATGATGAACCCAAACCCAAAATAGGTCATTTGATTATTTTAGGATCACTACCTCTTATTTCTCAATCAAGAGTTTTCTGCTCGTCTCCTTCTCGCTGATCCCTTTGTAGATGACCAGCCTTTTACCAATCCCTATTCCATCTTTCAATACATCCTTGTACCCTCTCAGCACCTTGCCCCTTATGCCTGCCGTGTACGGATATTTATAATCCACATGTTTTTGCAGCAATGGGTCTTCGACCTTGATAAGCCCCAATTTATCCTTATTTCTCTTTTTTCCCCTGTTTTGCTTCCTCAATGTTGAGCGAAAGCCCTTTAAAATACCCACCGCGAAGTCAGTCTTGCGATATCGGTTTAGGCCCCTCTTCTTGTTGTATCTCTGCCACTGAGAATCAATGAAGCGTTTTACAAAATCATGAACGTAGCTGGCTATTCTTATATTTTGCACCGTTCCACTGATTTCCAGCACACTTCCCATCTTACCTTTATCGAGCACATAGGCTGGCACCCATATCCCATACACAAAATAGAAATCTTGCAAAAGGCCGGCAAGATGATAATCCTCTCTGAAATGCCGCAGGGCTGGATGGCCAACAAAAATGCTGACAAAGTGCCTGTCTTCGTTTCGAGTCAATATATCTATATTATATTTTGCGATGAACTCATGGGCTTTGGCCATGGCCGACTCTGCTTCATGCCGGTTTTGACTTTGCGCCAGGGCCATTAGTTTCTTGACCCTTACCATGATTTTATCTTCAGGACTTGGTGAATAATGTAAGACCCGCTCATCCAAGGGTCTGTAATTTCCTGAGGCCTTTGGATTGGCCCGGAGTAAATGACAGGCCTTCTTGAACTTGGGACCGTGCGGGGATTCATTCTCTTCACCCAGGGCTTGCTCGGCGTACTGATGGGCCATTTCGTGGAGCAGAATTTCACAAATGGTGTCCCAGGGGTGGTTGAGGACCAAATTTCGACTAAGGCATATCTCATTATTTTCCCCGGACCAATATCCCCATTGGCTATCCATATCCCCTAACCTGAAAAGGGGTTTTCGCAACTTCTCTTTGTCAGGTGGGCTCAAGGTCTCCAGGGCATTTTCCCATTCGCAGGCAAGGCCATGAAGGATACGACGTTCCAGTTCTTTCTGGATAAGCATTGTGTTCTGTTTCTGCAGTGTCATGACTGGTTGGATATATGAGCAACTCCTCTCAATTAGCTTTTCCTATTCCATTGGGCCGAAAGTGTCAAACCCAGATTTAGACCTTCTTTTCTCCATCTTTACCCTTTTTGCCCTTAGCACAGTGGCCTGTCCAAGCGGAGCGGAGATCCCGTTTACAGGGCCCTGAGCAGCTCGAAGGGCTTGCCTTGAGCGAAGTCGACCCTACGACGGGCTCAGGGTCGACGCTGAGCAAAGTCAAAGCATCGAAGGGCTGCGTTACCCTCATCCCTCGCCCTGTTAAATCCTCGCTATGCGAGACGGCGAAGCCGATTTAACAGGGCAAGTCACAGCGGCGTACTTCTGTGTACGCCTCGTTCCTCGGGATTTCGTCCCGCAGCAAAGGCTGCGGGATGGACATTTTCCATCAGCCTCTAGGAAGCCGGTTTTTCGACAGCCTCGGTCGTATTTTGAAGTTCTGCCAAAATGCACATAATGGCAAGAAATCTGGACTCTCCATCTAAATATGCCGGGCACAATGAAAATTGAGATTATTAATTGACAAGCGGCGAATCATAATTAATTTCCCACTAAATAAATAGGAATTAAGATTGCGTAGAACAGGCGATGATCCAGTATTGAATGTGGGCCTGACCTCCAGCTTACATTTAACTCTTGGGGAGGGAGTATGGGATGTCGGAAAACCACAACAGAGCCTGCAGCCCGGACTGGCTGTACGAACAGCTTCAGGAAAAAGAGTCTATCATCAATGGCATTTCCGATTCACTCATGCTGCTGGATGCGGAGAATTATGAGATTCTCGATGTAAATCAGGCGTTTCTCAATCTGTACAAAGTCACTCGCGACCAAGTTATAGGTAACACCTGCCACGATATAACACATCGCTTGCCCCAACCTTGTTCTCAACTCTCTGATCACGATCCGTGTCCTCTGGAAAAAAGCGTTTTAACAGGTGGCCCGTCTCAGGCTGAGCACGTGCACAAGGATCGTGACGGAAATGATCTTTACATTTCAATCCGAGGCAAGCTATCTGGCGACAAGGTGGAAATTAGCATAGACGATGATGGTTGCGGTATACCAAAAGAGCATATGGACAAGGTTCTG
>JASFIT010000461.1:0-3574 GCA_050122535.1 Desulfobacteraceae bacterium
TAAAGGCGCCGTAATCTTTACCATGGAACCCACCTGGCTGTCGCGATGGCGGAAAAAGGGTGAGTTGGCCACATTCCTGGGCCCCGATAAAGATCGCTTTATCGTGTTTTACTGAGCAGGACTCGCATGAGTCCGCAGCGACTCGGCGGCCAGGGTGGCCGTAAAGCTTGGCTATAAAAATGTATACCGTGATCCCCTGGGTTATCCCGAATGGCACGCGAGGCGTCTGCCCGTTGATAGCGCTCCAGCAGGACTCGCCGCAATGGCTCCTGATCCTCAGAAGCCTGGACCAATTGTGGGCTGGGCCATGATCTGGACCCTCCTAGGCGTCTTTGCCGGCGGTATAGCCCTTAATCTCACTCCCTGCATCTACCCTTTGATACCCATTACGGTCTCCTACTTTGGTGGTAGAAGCGGGAAGGGGAGGGGCAAACTGATTGGCCACGGATTATTCTACATTGCTGGATTATCATTAACAAATTCTGTGCTTGGGGTGGTTGCGGCCCTGACAGGAGGGCTCATGGGCGCCTTGCTCCAGAACCCCATGGTGCTTGCTCTGGTGGCCGCCATTTTGCTCTTTTTCGCCACGAGTCTTTTTGGTTTATGGGAATTGCGCCTGCCAAGCGGGTTGACTCAGGCCGCGTCCAAATCATATGCTGGCTATTTTGGGAGCCTATTTATGGGCCTGACTTTGGGTGTCGTCGCCTCTGCCTGCATCGGCCCATTTATTCTGGGGTTGCTCACCTGGGTGGGCAGCATGGGTAGCCCATATCTAGGTTTCTTAATCTTTTTTACCCTGAGCCTCGGTATGAGCCTGCCGCTCTTTTTCCTGGCCCTTTTCTCAGGCCTCTTAGAGAAACTTCCCGGTTCAGGCGAGTGGATGCTGTGGGTGCGAAAGCTCATGGGCTGGGTCTTGGTGGGAATGGCCGCCTATTTTATACGCCCCATTTTACCCAAAACCATAGGCATCTTCCTCTTGGCAGCCGTGGCTTTGGCTGCGGGACTTCATCTTGGATGGATAAGTAGAGTTCAAGCCAGCTTTCGAGCCTTTAACTGGCTCAAGTCTGCTGCTCTGGTGGTGGGCCTGGTTACGGCCGCTTTACTCACCAGTTCATGGATGATGAAAGGCCCTGGTGTGACCTGGCAGCCATATTCTGATCAACTATTATCTGAAGCGCGACAATTAAAGAAACCAGTGATCATCGATTTCTATGCGGATTGGTGTGCGCCCTGTCGCGAACTAGATGAGATCACATTTCATAATTCAGAGATAGTTAAGCAGGCAAAGCGTGATTTTGTCATGATCAAGGTTGACCTTACAAGAAAAGGGAATCCGGTTCACGAAAAGCTGTTGCATCAATATGGGATTAAAGGGGTGCCCACAGTCGTTTTTTTGGACCGAGAGGGAAAGGAAGCGCGTGATCTTCGCTTGGTGGATTTCCTGCCCACCGACAGATTTCTTATCCGAATGGCAGAAGCCCAAAAAACAGCGTCAGTAGGTAGTAGGAAGTAGGCTCAAAGCAGCTGTCCAATGTTCATTAGAAGACGGACGACAGCGGACAGACGACAGCGGACAGATGACGGACGGCAGACAACTGACAAGAAGGAGAGGAGGAGATATGCTGAAAGTGAGATTTTTTATGAACGAACCCAGAGGAAACCCGTGAAAGCACTTCGAGAAGATTATGCCCAGGTTGGGCGAAACATATGACATTGAGATGGAGACCATTTCCAAGCCTAAGGCAGAATACATCACTGATGAGTATTTTAAACTGGACCTGCCTGTGGCTCCTGCGGTTATGGTAGGGGATGAGATCGTGGTGGAAGGCGAGGACATTTCCGATGAAGACCTGGAGACGGTCATCTGTAATCACTTAGGTCTTCCACCACCCGAGCCCAAGAAAAAGGGATTACTGGGTCGTTTACTGAAAAGATAATTTGAAGTTGATAAATAAGCACGCGGAGGGATGAATGGCCTATATAGAAAAGTTTCTGGGAGGGCGTGTGGAGGTGCCTGAGGATCGTCGCTATTATGCGAAACAAGGCCTATGGGCAAATTCGGACGGAAAAGAAATTGTCTTTGGGCTGAGCGAACCCGCGTTGGTTCTGATGGGGGGACTCAAGGATGTGGACTGGCTTGTAACAGAGGGGAATAATGTCCAGGAAGGAGAGAGCGTGGTTTTCGCGATTACTGGAAAGATCCTGTACATCGATTCACCCATAAAGGGGCTTGTTCATTTCAATTCAGAGATTAAGAAATCTCCAGAGCACATATTAAACGATCCTTACGGCAGAGGATGGTTGTTCAGAATAGAGCCGGAGGAGCCAACTGAAAAAGCACTGCACAAATCAGCCGACGCTAATGGCTACATTAAAGGCCTCAAAGGTACAGAGGGATTCAAGAATCCTGAGGGGTTGAAGGGTGGTGTCTCGGGGATTTGCAAGGCGGTCTACACGGGCATAGGAGAGCAGAAGATCTAAACGGCTTAACAGACCGTTGAGAAAAACTTCTTTCGGTCTTGAGAACAAGATGATCAATTTCTTGGCATTTTTTCGGTTGGTCTAAAGGCCAAAACAGTTCACATTCATAAAAAGGGGACATCAGAATGGCCAATTTTCTATTTGTATTGAGCAAGGAGGATGTTGAGGCAGCCACAAGGTGTTTTCAACTGGCCCAAATTGCCCATTCTAAAGGGAATAGAGTGGACATCTTTTTTATTGATGACGGTGTCTTGTGGGCAAATTCGACGAGGGATCTAAATGTGAAAACCAAGACCGGTGACTGTCCGAATGACTATTTACCCTATCTTGTTGAAAATGGAATACCGATCGGGGTGTGAATTCCTTGTGCCAATGCTCGTCAGGTGGACGAAGCAAAGTTTTTTTCAAATATGGTCCTGGATGGTGGTCCCCACCTAATTGATCTCGCTGCCGAAGCAAAGGTTTTTAATTTTTGAGACCTAGGAGGCACCGCGCTGGCACTAAAGCAAAGAGGCTTTAATAGTGACGTGCAGGAATGGCACTGATCTAATCAGGAGCAACAGGGATCACCACTGGTCTGGGTCTCGGGCAAGGGATTTTCCGGGGTGATCTGGAACCAGGACATCCCGTCTTTTTCAGCGAAATCTATTCTGATTCGCCCGAGTTGTTCGACGAGATCTTTGGCAATCACATAGGTCACGCCGTTTGCTTTATAGCTATTGTCGCCTTCCTTAAAATCATCAACGGCCATGGCCAGATAAGGACCTTCGCAGCATCCCTCTGCCACCTGAATCCGAATCGGCGCCTGGACCGAATTCTCCTGGAGGTAATTATCGATCTTTTCCTGCGCCTTTTCTGTGACTTCAATCATAAGTACTCCTTCCATTTCGCTCTCTCCATCAATCTTCAGAGTAATGTTATTAAATTAAGTTTTGTATAAAGTCTTCCATACGCTCAAGTGAAAGACTGTCACCATAAAAACGTTGAATCTCTTTGCCATCCTTATAGATCAAGAAGTCTGGTGCCGTCCTGACATCCAGATTCTTGGCAAGCCCTTGAGTCGTCGTGATATTCATTTTAGCAAGCTTTAGGC
>JASFIT010000462.1:0-3548 GCA_050122535.1 Desulfobacteraceae bacterium
AAGATGTGGACCTGGTTCGAAGATTAAACAAAATCGGCAAGTTCAAATTAGTGAGAGCTAGGGTGAGAACCTCTGCCCGCCGCTACGATAGAAATGGGATTGTCTATACGACTGTCCGAAACTGGTCATTGATCATAAGATATCTTCTCGGGCAATCACCAGAGCGCCTGCATCGTCTCTACTCAGATGCAAGATGAGACGAGAAATGGGGGAAGGCCCAAATCTGGAAATCTAAAGGGCATCCTTTGTCATTCCCGCGGAAGCGGGAATCCAGGTAAGTGCTAGAAGTCTTCAAAGCCTGGATGCCCGCCTACGCGGGCATGACGATTGAGAGTTCCTTCATTCACATCTGAGTTTGTGATTCTAGCCAGTCGTTTGCGAAGAAGATTTGGGATGCCACGCCCTGTGGGCGGAGAGCTTCACTTAAGATCGACCAGCCCTGCTTTTTGCAGCCCCTCGATGATCTTATCGACCAGGTCATCGACCTTGACATAGCGGCTGATTAGCAGTCGTCCTCGAGTGGCGAAATCCGGTTTCAGCTTGAGCAATTCGCCCACTGCATTTCTTGCCTCGTTCTCTCTTCCCAACTGGCCGAGAGCGGCAGCTCGCATCATGGGGTCCAGGTGCAATTCAGGATAGTTGAGTTTTAGAGCTTCGGAGAAGGCATCTTCATACTCACCACGGCGATAGTAGTCCATGTAAGTCGCTATATGGAACCAGCTGGGGTAGTAGGGATTTAGTTTCATCCCTTTTTTCAACAAGGCAAGCCCCCGTTCCCATTCCCCATATAGCGCCGTGTGCCAGCCGGCAACACCCACGACGTAAGACGAGTTGGGGTTGAGTGCCATAGTCTGCTCAACGTGTTTCAGGAATGCTTCCTTATCGCCTCGGTGAAAATGTACGAGACTGAGGGCGTCTCGGACGAACTGGTTTTGGGGAGCGAGTGCCACCCCCTTCTGGGCAAAAGACATTGCTTTTTCCAGGGGCGCCTCAATTTCGCAAAATTCCAGCGCGTAGTTGTCTGCATGTAAATGGGCGAGCATGCCCCAGGCGAGCCCATATTCAGGGTCTATTTGGACAGCCCGCTCAAGCGCTGACAATGCTTTTTCGAATGCCTCCGGGGTCAATTCTGTTTCGTAGTGGTAGAAGCGAAGAATGGCATCATAGGCGTTCAGATCTGCAGGAGCCTTCTTGCGCGACTCAGCGGAGAGTCTTCTTGATATGAGACCATACTGGTCCGCAATGACTCCAACAACTCTATGGGCAATCTCCTCCTGTAATGCTATCAGATCGGTAGGCGTCAGATCACGTTTATAGCTCTGCCCCCAAATTTGTCCAGCGGTGGAGGTGTCGAGTAATCGGATGGTAACCTTGACAGTCTTTGATTCCTTTCGAACACTCCCTGCTAGCAGAAACCGCACGCCGAGGGCCCTGCCGACTTCCTTGGGATCAGTCTTCTGGCCCTTGAACTGCATGGTCGACTGAGAGGCTATGACTAGGAATTCCTGGTAGCGCGCGAGCTCAGTGGTTAATTCTTCCGTCAGGCCGTCGGGAAAATAGTCCTGCTCCCCATCGCTGGTCAAATTGATTAGAGGCATAACAGCAATGGAGGGTCCTGTTGGTAGGGCAAGGTCTTCTCCTTCGGAGGTAGACGCTTGGACGGCAGACGGCGGCATTTCGACCATCTGGAAGATTGGTATGTAAGCACCTTTCGGAATCTCTAACCGGACGGGGTCATTTTTCCCGGCTGTCAGATAATAGTGCTCCAGGGCCCGGCGCAGTCTTCCTGCCTCCACCCGAACGATGGGATCCACCTGAGGATCAAATCCCTCACTCCTCCCATACACGGCCAATGCAATGGTATATCCCTTGAGCTGCGAGGCTCGGCCTGCCAGGGTCTCCTCGACCACAAAGCTCAAGAATTTCCGCTGTTTGTCTGATCCCCTGAATTCGCCACTCTGAAGGATTCTCTCCAGCTGGGCCCTGATGGCTTCAGGAGTAGGTTTGTTGCCAGCTGCCATGGTTTTCCGGTCTAAGTGAATCAGTGCAGAGCTCTTCAAAAGTAATGCATTGTTACATGTAGGTAACAGTAACGTACCTTTTCAAAGCCACAAAAATAGGAAATGAAATTAGCAAAAACCCGACACTTGTCAATTTCCAACAACTTTCCACAAAAATAATCATAGATATCAACAAAAACAACCACACATGACTAACTGAGCAATGAATGACAAGCCTCGCCATATTCTAGAGAAATTTCGAGAAGATAGCCATACCATAGCTCATCTCATCGAGGAAGACGGAGAATTCCTCGCCATGTGTGAAGACTATGATGCCTGCGTCAATGCACTGCGGTACTGGGAACAGTCAAAAGCGCCTGAAGCCGAAACCAGGGTCAATGAGTACCGGACCCTTATCAAGGAACTCAAAGAAGAGATTACTCAGATGTTAGCAGGGCTGGAGCCACACCGGTTAGATTGAACTGGACCCCGAGGTGGGCGAAGTAACTGTGGCTGCCGCCTGGCGATTCTGTTTTGCACTAGCACAAACCCCACAGCCTGTCAAGAACCGGGGCCCTGGGGGTAAGACGGGGATGTCCCCATATTAGGAGGTTGCCTTATGAGAAAAATGAATAGGTACATCTTGTTGAGTGCCGTGACCCTTTGTTTGTTATTGATTCTCGGTTGCGCCTCGTTCCAGCCTCGCCCCATGGCGGAGGTGCCATTCAAAGATCGGGCCCAGACACAATCTGAAGGCCGAGTGCGCGTGACCGCGGCTGTACTGAGTGCGGAAGAAAGCAAAGAGGTTTTTGGCGTTGATCTTTACAAAAAATCTATCCAACCTATCTGGTTTGAAGTCGAAAACAGGGAAAAAGAACCGGTGTCGTTTCTGCCTGGAAGTGTTGACCGGGATTATTTCACTCCCCTTGAGGTCTCCCACCTGAACCACTTTACCGATGCAAAAGACCTCAACCAAGAGATGGACAGACACTTCTATGACCAAAGCATGGGCTACACCATTGGCTCGAATAAAGTCAGGTCGGGCTTTGTCTTTACCCATCTGGATGAAGGAACCAAAGCTTTTAATGTTGTGGTAATCACGGAAAATCATCAGATCAGGCCGTTTACTTTCTTCATTGCCGTCCCGGGCATCAAGACCGACCACAGCCGGGTTGACTGGGACAATCTCTACCCCAAAGATGAGATTGTCACCCTCGATGAGGCAGGCTTAAGAAAGGCCCTGGAAAGCCTGCCCTGCTGCGTGACCAGCAAGGATGGCAAAGAGTATGGTGATCCGCTCAATCTGGTCATTATCGGAGATCTGGAGGATGTGTACTACGCTTTTATACGGGCAGGCTGGGATGAGACGGAGACCATTTACCGTGCTTCCGCAATTAGGACGGGAATATCCTTTGTTTTCGGCGGGCGCTACCGTTACTCACCCGTAAGCCCCCTCTATGTCTATGGGCGTCCGCAGGATATAGCCTTGCAGAAGGCTCGGGAAACCATCCACGAGCGCAACCACCTGCGTCTTTATTTGACGCCCAT
>JASFIT010000463.1:0-3542 GCA_050122535.1 Desulfobacteraceae bacterium
TTCTTCCCGGTTGTAGGCCACACCGCCACCAATTCCGCCCAGCGTAAAACTGGCCCTGATGATGATGGGATAACCAATCCCTTCTGCCACCTCTCTCGCCTGATCCATGTCTCTGACGATGCCGCTCTTGGGCACCTTCAGCCCAATCCGATCCATGGCGTCCCGAAATTGCTCCCTATCCTCGGCCTTCTTGATGACATCGACCGCGGCCCCGATCATCTCCACACCCAGCCTCTCCAGCATACCGGTCTCAGCCACCTTCACAGCCGTGTTAAGACCGGTCTGACCGCCCAGCGTGGGAAGAATGGCATCAGGTCTTTCTCGCTCAACCACTTTTGCTAATATCTCAGGCGTGATGGGTTCAATATAGGTGTGGTGGGCCGTTTCTGGATCGGTCATGATGGTGGCGGGATTGCTGTTTATGAGAACCACTTCAAACCCCTCTTCCATTAAAGCCTTACAGGCCTGGGTCCCGGAATAATCAAACTCGCAGGCCTGACCGATGATGATGGGGCCTGAGCCGATGATAAGGATCTTTTTTATATCTGTTCGCTTAGGCATGGGCGGATCTGGGCGTAATGAATGTGTGAAACCTTTTTGAATTGGGTCCAGCTATGAGGGGGCTTCACTTGTCAGTGGTCACTCGCCACTGGTCACTCGTCACTTGTCACTCGCCACTTGTCACTTTTTACTAACCTTATGATACTTCGTCATCGTATCTATGAATCTATCAAAAAGGTACGTGGCATCGTGTGGGCCTGGAGAAGCCTCAGGATGGTATTGTACAGAAAAGAGTGGAATCTTTTTGTGAATGAGCCCTTCCAAGGTATTATCATTCAGGTTAATATGGCTCAATTCCACATCAGGGTCGTTCAGAGATTCAATGTCCACGCAGAATCCATGGTTCTGTGACGTGATCTCCACCTTGCCCGTTGACATATCCTTAACGGGCTGGTTGGCTCCCCGGTGACCAAATTTCAGCTTAAAGGTCTTCCCCCCCAGCGCCAAGCCGATTAACTGGTGCCCTAGGCATATCCCAAAAATGGGTCTTTTTCCTATCTGATCACGGATGGTCTCAACGGCGTAAGTGACTGCCGCGGGATCACCCGGTCCGTTACTCAAGAATAACCCGTGGGGCTCAAGCCTATTTATAGTCTCTGAGTCCGTATGTGCGGGCAGCATGAGGATGTTACAACCTCGCCTCTCAAGAGATCGAAGAATATTGTATTTGACCCCATAATCCATGGCCACAACCCGCCAGGCGTCCTCCTGGTCTGGCCATTGGAATTGATCGAGGCCCCCCTCAATCTCCACGGGTCTGCCCTCTTGCCACAGCATGGGTTCTTGACTGGTCACTTCTTTGACCAGATCAAGGCCCTCCATGTTGGGAGACTGCCTTGCCCTTTCCACCAAGGATTCAGGGTCTAGCTCCAGCGTAGAGAGGGCCGCCTTCATGGCTCCGGCAAGCCTAATATGCCTGGTCAATGCCCGGGTATCAATTCCCTCTATGCCTGGTATTTTGTTGGATTCAAGATAATCGGCAAGGCTCCACTGGGATCTCCAGTTACTGGGATATTCCTGGTATTCCTTCACCAGGAAGGCTTTTACCTGAATTTTATCTGATTCGATATCATGCGCATTGATGCCGTAGTTACCTATTAATGGGTAGGTCATGGTGACCATTTGCCCGCAATAGGAGGGATCGGTCAGTATCTCCTGGTAACCGGACATACTGGTATTGAAGACCACCTCACCGACCGCCTCACCGTGGCCCGTAAAAGAGCGCCCCTTGAATACGTTCCCATCCTCTAAAGCAAGAAGTGCTCTTATTTTTTCACCCCTTCCAAATCGCATGCAACCCTCAAATACCAGAACCCAGATGTTTGATCAATTTTCTATATTAAAAGAGCCGCCATTAACCATGCTCAGCAACCTGCCCCCACTCTTCGAGACCGTCTTCCCCTATCTCAACCGCCTCTTGCTTAGGTCTGACCTTTCTATAGACCTCCAGAGGCCCCCTCTTCTTACCATTGACACGCAACAGATCCTCCTCAATGGAAATGCCGAAAAGACGTTCATTCTCCTCTAAGTAGGGACGAATCAGATCCCAATCCGCCTCTTCCATGGGGGCAATCTCACCACCATTTAACTGTTCCTCGTCTATCTGTGCAAGGGGGTCTCTCACGTATATGGCGCCGCCAGAGGCAAGGGAAAAAAGATTGGACCCCGGATATGGCGTAGGCTGGGATTGGACCTTTCCTTCATCATCAAACTCTATGCCGTTTAGGACAACAAATCCTCCCCCGTTGAGCGGATCCCCAGCCATGAAAGATTCGGCCAGGTAATCCAAACAGGTGCCATTAATCACAACTCGGGGCTTACCCACCGCGTTAATGAGCGGTCTTCCGGCCGCATTTCCCATGACATAGACCTCTCCCCCTTTAGCACCGTAGAGGAAGGTCTGGCCTGTGTCCCCGTAGATGACCAGCTTGCCCGATTTCATGATCTGTCCCAACTGGTCCTGCGCATTCCCATGCACATGGATGGAGAGGCCATCAATGCCTGAAGCCAAATAGTCGCCCGAGCTTCCATAAACATCGATTTGGACGCCGCCCGAATCTGGCCCAAAACCGCACCCGTGGAAGCGCTGGCCCTTAAGACCGAAAACGATAAACCGCCGCCAACCCCGATAAAAGGCCTCAGCCATCAAGCGACTGTCGCAATGGTTGCCTTCAGGCGGAAAAAGGGAGCCATCGATAATGAGGACCCTTTCATTGTAACTAGGCCCCCTGAAGAACTGTCGTGTCTCCCAGTCTATTAACCGATACGCGCCTTTTTCCTCCTTCGTCTCAAGGGTTGGGGAATGGCGAAAGATGGTCTCAAGGGTCTGGTTGATCATCTGGAGAAGGGAGCGCCGTTTCTTGTCATAGGTCGGGTACCTGTGATCGATGAGTTGGGTCAGCGCCTGCAAGGCCACCTCAAAGTGGGCATCGCCTCTAAGGGCCCATTTCTTAATCTCTCGCAAGCAGACCATGAGATTCGCATAGTCCCAGGTTTTGATCCTATCTTTAACATACGCGTAGAGAAGATCGGAACGCTGAAGTTCAAAAAACGTGGAAATATCGAACCGCTCCCTATCTTCCTCTCCCATCTTGTAGTAGACCCGACCCGGGAGGTAAGAGACCTGACCCGCGGGGGCACTGATTTCCCGACCAAATTTGTCCGCACATGTGAGACGCCGCTCCTGGGACTCCAACCCATTCTCATCCAGGTTAAAGATAAAGGCACCACCATCTGTGTGACTCCCCCCGCGCGCATTCCAGTAGCGATCAGCCGTTGTCCCCACACGTGGATCCTCTTCTGAAAGGCTCTTGAGCGTGGCATCAATGGCTTGCTTCTCGGAACATATCAACCCCACCTGCACCTGACCCTCATGGAGGGCAAAGACCTGAGGTCTGAGCATGGCCGTGTCAGTAATCCCAATGAGCTGGAACCGCCTGTTTTCTGTATCATTTCGGGCAATGATAAAGAACCAGGGGCCA
>JASFIT010000464.1:0-3534 GCA_050122535.1 Desulfobacteraceae bacterium
GTGAGTTTTTTTATTTCGCTTGCCCCGTCAGCTGGAGATCCACAATCCTGAGCTGGATCCGTTCATACCCCTGCCACGCATTGATCTCAGGCGTAAAAGCCATATTGATGGTCTGCCCTTGAAGGGGATGTCTGTCGGATAGACCAAACCCGATGGCCTCTATAACACTTCCATCCTGTTTCACCTTGAGCTTCAAATGCCTCTCCCCCACCACCCTGGAATCAAGGACCTGCAAGGCATGGGAACAGAATATGGGCTCCGGATTTCCAGAGCCGTGTGGAGACAGGGCTTCCATATGCTTCAGCGTCTGCATTGTGAGATCTGGAAGCGAGACTTGTGCATCAATTTCGATTTTTGGAATCAGGTCATCTTCGCTCAGCACCTCCTTAGCTAGGACTTCCAGTCCTTTGTCCAATGCCTCAAGGTTGGCCGCGTCCAGGGCAAAGCCGACGGCGTGATAATGTCCTCCGAATCTCTCGAAAAGGTGTTTTAACTCCTCCAGGGCCTGGTGAAGGTTGAAACCCTCTATGCTTCTTCCTGAACCAACGGCTGTCCCGTCCTGGACATCCAATACCAATGTGGGTCGACGATATTTTTCCACCAATCGTGATGCCACAATTCCCAGGACCCCTCTGTGCCAGCCTTTGCCGGAGATGACCAACGTTCTTCGATCTTCTATGTCTTCCATAGAAACGCGATCTTCTATCTGTTCGAGGATACTCTGCTCAGTGCTTTGCCGTTCGGTATTGAACGCGTTCAGTTGTCCGGCCAGATCCTTGGCAAAGACAGGATCTGCTGTGGTTAGAACTTCTACGCCTATTATGGCGCTCCCCATCCTCCCCGGCGCATTGAGGCGCGGAGCCAATTTGAAAGCGATATCATAAGGAGTAACTCCTGAACCATTCACAACAGCGATCTCCTGGATGGCCTTTACGCCTGGCCATAGGGAGGCTTTGATCCGCTCTATCCCCCACTTGACCAGTATCCTGTTCTGCTCGAGGAGGGGGACCATATCAGCGACGGTTCCCAGGGCCACCAGGTCAAGATAATGCTTCAGGTCAGGCTCTTCCCTGTCCCTAAACCAACCCTGTTCCCGTAAGGCGGCTCTCACAGCAGCCGCCAGAAAAAATGCGAGCCCCACCCCCGCAAGGTTCTTAAAGGGGAATGAGGAGTCTGATCGGTGCGGATTGATAACCGGACAGATGGGTTCAAAATCTTTTGGCACCTGGTGGTGATCTGTGACCACAATTTTCATACCCTTTTCTCTAATCAGCTCTATTTCCTTTCGATTGGTCGTGCCGCAATCTACAGTGATAATTAGCCCTACCCCATCTTTGGCCAGCTTCTCCACAGCCGCAGAATTGAGGCTGTAGCCCTCGGTCAATCTGTGCGGGACATAATAGGATACCCGGATGCCCAGGCTAGAGAAGAAATTAACGAGCAAAGCCGTGGCGGTTATCCCATCCGCGTCGTAGTCTCCATAGATTGTGATGTTTTCCTGGTTCTCTATGGCGCCTGTGATTACGTCTATTGCCACGTCCATATCCTTCAATAACATGGGATCTGCCAGGTTGGTGAGCCGGGGAGTCAAAAATGATATGGCGGAAGGGGTATCCGTGATTCCACGGTTTATGAGGAGCTGGGCCTCTAAAGGAGTTATACCCGTATCATTGGCAAGGTTTGAGGCGTAAGGGGAAGGGGCTCCTAGTTTCCAGATTTTTGTCATCGGTTATTTGACATTTGACATTTGACATTTGCTTGCCCCGTGAAATGCTTGCCCTGTTGAATGCGTAGCTTATTCAACTGGGGCGCCTCTGGGCCTATTTCACCGGGGTCATTGGCTTGCCATGAGTTCTTCCACTCTTTTGATGTCTGCTGGTCTGTCCACCTCAATAGAGTCAAAAGGTGTTTCCACCACCTTTATCCTGAACCCGTTTTCAAGGGCCCTTAACTGTTCCAGTTTTTCTGAGGATTCCAGATCTCCCACGGGGAGACTGCCAAATTTTATCAGGAAGTCCTTGCGATAGGCATAGAACCCAAGATGCTTGTAATAGATTTGATTGGATCTGGAATCACGAAAAAATGGGATGGGAGAGCGTGAAAAAAAGAGGGCAAATCCCTCTTTATCAGTGACCACTTTAACATGATTGGGATCATCAATCTCTCGCTCGTCGGTAATTCTGTATTTCAGGGTACTCATAGGGATATCCGGATCTTCCTTTAGGGGGGCTACCAAATCTGAGATGGTGGAGGGGTGAAATATGGGCTGATCTCCCTGAACATTCACGATCAGATCATCACTGCCCAAATTGAACTTCAGAGTGGCTTCAGCAATCCGGTCTGTGCCCGAGGGGTGAGTCTCATCCGTCATGATGGACTTCCCCCCAAAATCCTTTACACACCGGAAAATCCTCTCATCGTCGGTGGCCACAATGACCTCCGAGACATCGGGGCAGGCCATGGCACGCTGATATACGTGCTCAATCATAGGCTTGCCTGCAATAGGAGCAAGGGGCTTGCCAGGAAAGCGCTTTGATTCAAATCGCGATGGTATAAAGGTGATGACTTTCACGAGATCGCCGAGGCCGTAATGGCCAGATCAGGTTTGTGTGAAGGTGGCACACGCTGTGTCCGATTCCCACGCAGTTACTTTGCTGACCCTCACATTTCCATTGTTCAGTTTCTTGCTGAGGGACTCATAGATATGGCGGGCAATATTTTCAGAGGATGGATTGGCACTTTTAAATGGTTCCAGTTCATTCAAGAATTTATGGTCCAGCTCTCCCAGAGCCTTTTCAGTCTCCTTCTTTATCAATGCAAAATCGATTAGCAGACCATCTTCACCCAATTTATTACCCGTTACATAGACTTCTATCTTCCAGTTGTGCCCGTGCAACTCTTCGCACTTCCCGCCAAAATTTCTTAATTGGTGGGCTCCAGCAAACTGGGAAATGATCTTTAATTCATACATAAGCTTTCTAGCGAAGTTCGGTGTCCCCCTCATCTCCTTTCTTTTTGCTCTCCTTATAGGCCTCCCCGCACTCAGTGCACTTTCCTTTAATAATAATACCCGTGCAGGTGCCGTCTGGACAAAGAACTCTACTTTCGAGATCAAATCCTCCGTCCTGTTCAGGTGCAGGTTCTGTCTCTTCCTTGAGACGGGCACCACACTGCATGCAGTAGTGACCTTCTAAAGGGACAACAGCTCCACACTCGGCGCAATTCTTCCCTGGGATTTCCTTTTGGCAATGGGGGCATTCCATGGCTAAATCAACTCTTTTTAGAGGTTACAACCTGAAAGGGCGTAATCTGCTGCTTGACCCTCACACTCTTACACTTTGGACACCTGAACTTTGTCTTCTCATACTCTGAAATGGATAATAAAAGGGTGAACTTCTTTTTGCATTTCTCACACCTGAAGTCATAACTTGGCATGGCAAACCTCCTGAAGTAAGAAACGGTTTAGAGGGCAAATAATCTCCTAAAATTTTCTTCTGGGAAAATTTTAGATAACGCCCCCGGTCCCCGGGGGCT